>JABWBZ010000091.1 GCA_013359335.1 bacterium | reverse complement strand
CCTTGATTTCGTCCAACGATTAGGCCGTCGTTATGAGCTTTACACGAAAAACATGCTGGGGTGCAAGGATTCGAACCTCGGAATGGATGGACCAAAACCATCTGCCTTACCACTTGGCTACACCCCAGTTTTCTGATCATTCAAGTGCCTGCAAATGCCTTATTTTAGGGCGTTTGCGGACATATTTAAGATCGAAAATACCCTGGTTTTCCAAAGGTGGGCTAAACATAATCGATTTCCGGTTCTTTGTCAAGATAAAACTTGAATTTTCAGTACTTAAACAAACCTGCAAACCGTTGAAAAGTACTCAGGAAATTTTTCACTCAAGTAGTCGATATCAGCGCTTGGGTTGAATAAACCGAAAACCGTCGAACCGCTTCCGGACATTCTGGATAAAACAGCATTCTCGGATTCCAACGTCCGTCGAATCGATTGCACGGCGGGAAATTGTGAAAAAACGAGAGGCTCGAAATCGTTTTCCATCGAAAAGGAAAAAGGAAGCGAGGCGCTGAGTCGAATGATTCGGTCCGGTTGCTTTCGTTCGTTCAAAAAGGTTTTATAATTTTGATAGGCCCATGGAGTGGAAATATGGATGTGCGGATTGACCAGCAGGATTTTTTCATCCAACGGCCACGAAATGAAATCCAGAATTTCACCGCGGCCTCGCCCGAGAGCCGTCGATCCTTTTCCCAGAAGTTGTCCGACAAAAAAAGGAACATCGGAACCCAACGATGCGCCCAACTCAAATAATGTTTTTTCATCGAGATTAAGTCGGAAAAGCCGGTTACATCCGACAAGCACACCCGCGCCGTTGCTGCTGCCGCCGCCGAGGCCTGCTCCGATCGGAATGGTTTTTTCTATATGGATCGACGCGTTGATCGTCTGTCCTGTGATTTTTTCAAGAGCGTGCAGCGCCTTCATGCAAATATTATCGTCGCCGATCGGTACGTCGGAGCGATTACTCGTCAGCGTTTTGCGCGTATTTTTTTCAATGGACACAACATCATGGATGCCGATCGCTTTGAAAATCGTTTCGATGTCATGATAACCGTCGTCCCGGCGGCGTACGATTTTTAATCCGAGATTAATTTTGGCGTACGACATTATTTCCAATTTTTCAGTCTTCATTGGCGGTATATCTAAAAAAAATTCCGATTAATTGCAATGTCGAATCGTTAATGAAACGACGTTTTCACTTGCTTTTTTTAGAAAAAATTCTACTCTTACTATAGGGATTGGCAAAATGAATTACCTTCGTAAAATAATTTTTCTCACCGTTTTGGCGGCATACGTGTCGGTTTCGTACGCCGTACTGGTTAATTTCAATACTCCGGTATGCGTCGTCAACGTCGAGTCAATCTACCGGATGGATAGCAACGAAACCAAAGCGCCGCCGAAATTGAAATGGATGTACCGCCGGCATGTGCCGATGGTCAAACCTGTATCGGTGCCGATCGCCGAATGTGCCATTCCATTTGTTTATCATACGCCGGATGTGGAATACATCTGTATGATGCATTCGGTCAGCTTGGTATTAACAGCCGCATTTCATTCTTCCATTTTTGCCCGCGCGCCGCCGCTAGTTTGAGATTCCTCGTTATTAATTAATCCGATTCGTCAGTTTTTTTATTCATTGGGCGGGAAAAACGTTTGCTTTTTCCTTACAGAAGGAGGAATCCATGAGTACCAATGCCTCTAAATCGCCGGAAAAATCTGAAGGTACGTCGACCGAATTCAAGATTTTATTATGCATCATCGGAACCGGCGTTGTCGCTGTCATTATCAAAATGATAATGTGAATAAAATGCCTCCGGATTATAAGTTTTTTAATTTGCTGCGCGCGCGGTCTAATTGAGCTTTCACGGCGGCATCATCGGGAAATTTTCTCAGTAATTTTTCCCAAATGCCGATTTCGGCTTTCACATTTCCCGTATTGAAATAAATGTATCCCAGGGAAACGTACGCTTCCGTGTGATCCGGATCGATTTCTAAAACGCGTTCATAACATGCAATAGCTTTGGCGTTGTTTTTCAGATCCTGATAGGTCAGACCCATGTTGAAGTGAGCGGAGGCGTGATGTGCATCGCAGGCGACGGCTCGTTGAAATTCGTCCAGCGCGGCGTGTAGATTGTTGGCGTCGCGGAAAGTGACGCCGAGGCTGTTGTGAATTTTGCCGTCGCGCGGGCGAAATTGCAGAGCTTGCTGGAAATAAAAAACCGACGCAGGAAAGTCTTTCAATTCGCGATAGATCAAACCCAGATTATAATAAGCCCGCGCATTTTTGGGGCGCAACGCGGCAGCCTTTTTGAGCGCGTCAATGGCCGACGGCGCATTGTTCATCGAATGATAGACCACGCCGAGATTGTACTGCGCATCGTAAAAATTAGGATCGATTTCCAGCGAGCGAAGCAATAACGGCAGCGCCTCGACAAAACGTTTTTTGGAAACCAGTTCAACGGCTTCATTGAAAAGCTTAGCCGCCGCGCTCTGATTTTTGAATTTTTTAAAAAAATTAAACACGAGAAGTTTCCGTTTAGATTTTTTTCAAAGCTTCGATACGCTCCAAAACCGGCGGATGGGAATAATTCAAAAAGACGTTGAGCCGGTGCGGCGTGAGGTTGGATAAATTACTCACGGATAATTTTTTCAAAGCGTCGATCAGCGCTTGCGGTTTCCCGAAAGTCGTTGCCGCGTAAGCATCCGCTTCGAATTCGTTTTTGCGAGAAAAAATATTCATCAGAATGGATAAAATCATATCGATCGGCGCGTACAACATTCCAAAGAAAATGAGTCCTGCGTAGACCGACGGTTTTTCCATGAAGAATGCATCGAATAATCCCTGATGCGTTAAAAAAAACGACAAGAGATAAAAAACCACGCCGGCTTGAACAAATCCGATGATCATTCCCTGAATGATATGTTTTTTCTTATAATGCCCGATTTCATGCGCCACAACAGCGACTAATTCGTCGGTTGTATGTTTTTCGATGAGTGTGTCGAACAACGCAATCCGTTTGTTTTTGCCGAAGCCGGTAAAAAAGGCGTTGGATTTGGAGGAACGTTTCGAGCCGTCCATTACGAAAATGCCGCTCAAAGGATATTTTACCGATTGGGCGTATTGCAAAATGGCGTCGCGTAGTTCCACGTTCTGCAGCGGCGTGAATTTATTAAACAGAGGCATGATCCACGTCGGCGCGATGAATTGTAAAATCAACGTGAATAGCGTGACGCCGATCCAGCAATAAAGCCACGCCCAATCGCCGGTCGATTCAAAAAACCATAGAACACCCGCCAGCAGCGGCCCGCCAAGCAGGATACTTAACATAATCCCTTTTAAAATATCGGCGATAAACGTTTTCGGCGTTGTTTTATTGAATCCAAATTTTTCTTCAATGACAAACGTGCTGTAAATGTTGAACGGCAGGCCGATCACAGTTTTAAGTACAATCAAAATTCCGATATAAATCAATCCGTTCCAGAGTTCGTTCAATTCCCATGATCGTACGAAACCGTCGAGATAATTAAATCCACCCGAAAACCAAAACAGTAGCGTTATCACAAGACTAAACGTAGACGTGATCAAACCAAAACGCGTATTGACGCGCGTGTATTGCTGCGATTGTTTGTATTTTTCCGCATCATAAACGCCTTTGAATTCCTTGGGCAATTCATCATTGAGAGACCGGATATTTAAATAATCCGTAATAATGTCGACGACGTAATCGATAATCAGGGTCAATAAAATAATCAGGGCATAAAGATTCATGGATCTATCCTTTGTTTAAACGTGCAATAATAATCGGCTTCAGTTGAAAATACAATGAGAATTTGCGTTGTTTTAAAGGAAAATAAAAAATGCTCAGACATATCTGAGCATTTAAAACTGGCGTGAAAGGGAAGATTTTTCGCCAAAGGCTGATGCGCCTGTGGAGCAGAACTCCCGACATAGCGGTTATTAAGTTATCACTCCATAAGGCATAAACATAGTACTTCATAATGGCTTCCACATAAAAAAAGCTCAGAAATATTTCTGAGCTTTTGATGGAGCGGAGAAGGGGAGATTCGAACTCCCGGTACAGCTTTACAACCGTACGGCGGTTTAGCAAACCGCTGCCTTAAGCCACTCGGCCACCTCTCCAATTCCAGTGAGCACTGAATTGTCTGAAAACTGCGGAGGATGAGGGACTCGAACCCCCAAGTCCTTTCGGACGGCAGTTTTCAAGACTGCTGACTTACCAATTAGCCTAATCCTCCAAAACTCTGCATTATTGAACGTTATTTTTCAATGAACGTTTTTTTAATCGGACGTGAGCCTAAGGCTCATGACTTACCAATTAGCCTAATCCTCCGGCGATTTGGAAATCGGGTCGGCAATATATACCAAATATCGTTTTGAGTCAATATTTAATTGCCGTTCATTCTAGATAATATTCAACTTCGTGTTGGCAAAGAACATTTTCTGGCCCATCAATTTGGCTTTATCGTCGGCCGTTCCGTGATGCAGGACGCTTATCATTGAAGCTAGTTTTTTAGCCGTTTCCATAAACGCTCTGGCATTGACTGACTCAGGTTTGGCAATAACGATCGGTTTACCGGAATCGCCGGCGATGCGCGTGTCGATGTCGAGCGGAATTTCGCCTAAAAACGGAACCTCGTATTTTTCAGATGCTTTTTGCGCGCCGCCGTGTGAAAATATATCCGCGCGGTGATTACAGTTGGGGCATACGTAGTAGCTCATATTTTCGATAATGCCGAGGATCGGAACGTTGACTTTCTGGAACATGCCGACGCCGCGTCGCGCGTCGATCAGGGCAACGTCCTGCGGCGTCGTAACGATCACGGCGCCAACCACGTGTACGACTTGTGAAAGCGTGAGTTGCGCGTCGCCCGTACCCGGCGGCATATCGACGATCAGATAATCGAGCTCTCCCCAGTCAACGTCGCGCATCAGTTGGGTCAGAGCTTGCGCCACCATCGGCCCGCGCCACACGAGCGCCTGTTCGTCCGACATCAGAAATCCTATCGACATCATTTTGATGCCGTAATTTTCGATGGGCTGCAATTTCCGGTCATCGCCCATGACGGGTTTACCGCTCACACCCATCATCATCGGAATGCTCGGCCCGTAAATATCGGAATCGAGCAACCCGACTTTGGCGCCTAATTGTCCGAGTGCGATAGCCAGATTAGTGGCGACGGTCGATTTTCCGACGCCGCCTTTGCCGCTGGCAACAGCAATGACATTTTTAACCCCGGGAAGGAGATCACCTCTTTCGGTTTTCGAAGTCATCATCCTAGCAGTCATTTCCACACGAACTGTTTTGACTCCGGGTAATTTGGATACAATTTCCTCACATTGTTTTTTGAGTAAATCTTTGACGGGACACGCCGGAGTAGTCAACACGACTTTGAAACTGACATCGCCGTCTTTGATAACAATGTCCTGAACAAATCCGAGCGTGACAATATCTTTATGTAAATCGGGATCGTGAACTTGTTTGAGCGCTAGTAACAGGTTTTCCTGAGTGATCATTGGATTCCTTTCTAGAAACTTAAAACGACGGCGAATTCCATCAAAAACATTAGGAGTCCGGTCGTTAACATCTGCATTAAATGTTTCGTACGATACACGCGATGCCGTAAATTGTCAAAAATGAGCAGCAACATAACTGAATTGGCGACAGAAAATAAGCCTACAACACCGAATGTAATCAACGTCCATAACGCGAAAAGCGCTATGTTTTCAAGCGACGGCAAGATAATGAAAACGACATTGATTGACAAGATAATAATGCCGATGAAAACCGTCTGATAACCGAATTTTTTAATCGTTTGTTCTTCCGGCTTCCAGAGAAAAAAAGTTAAAACTGAAACGACGCCTAATGCCGCAGCCCAGCCGCCAACCAATCCGCTTGAAAAACGCGCAATGTTCAACGGCCAATCAACCCACCAGTCGGTCAAAAGATATAATTCCGATAGAACAATAAAACCAACGAACATTTTACTAAATGTATAACGTGCCTGGAATCTGCCTTTGAATATCATCCAAAAAATTCCTATGGATGCGCCAATGTAAATTCCCGCGCATCGAGCGCATACCGGAAGGAACATGTTTGAAAGAAAAAACGAACGGTCGGGAAGCTGATGACACAATGCCGAACCGCAAGTATAAAACCAACCGGCGAAGTCATTCATACTATGAATAAAAATTGGCTTTTTATTTTCACAGAATATAAAAAAAACTTGCAAATAAAAAACCCGTTTTCTACATTACGTCCCCTAAATGGTGGCTGTAGCTCAGTTGGTTAGAGCGTCAGGTTGTGGCCCTGAAGGCCGGGGGTTCGAGACCCCTCAGTCACCCGAAAACAAACCTTCCGAAGAATTTCTCGTGCGAGAAACTTCAGAAGGTTTTTTTAATTTCCGCAAAAATGTTCTTGCAAAGCGCGATTTTGTTTTGTATAATTGCCACGCTTTTTGAATAAGTCCCCATCGTCTAGAGGCCTAGGACATCGCCCTTTCACGGCGGTAACCGGGGTTCGAATCCCCGTGGGGACGCAAAAAAAAACGCAGGTTCAATTTTGAATCTGCGTTTTTTTTTTTGTTTAATCTGAAAAATACAGCTATCGATTTCCAAAATCGCACCTGTATTCCGTTTATTGCTATTCAAAGGCACAATGGCTATATTTCGACGGAAATTGATAAAAAAATTACCAAATAACATGGTTCGTTTTTTAACGGCAGGTGAATCGCATGGTCGCGGCCTTTTGGGAATTATCGAAGGCATTCCGGCCGGTTTGGAGATTTCGGCCGAATATATCGACCGGCAATTATTTCGCCGGCAACAGGGTTATGGTCGCGGCGGACGGATGAAAATCGAATCGGACAAAGCCGAAATCGTCAGCGGCGTTCGCTTGGGGAAAACCATTGGCGCGCCCATCGGGCTTTTGGTATGGAATAAAGATTGGGAAAACTGGAAGGACGTCATGCCGGTGGAGGAGCCGAACGCTCCGATCAAAAAAATCACTCTGCCGCGCCCGGGCCACGCCGATTTGGCTGGCGCGATCAAATACGGTTTTGACGATATTCGGCCGGTGATCGAACGTTCCAGTGCGCGCGAAACGGCCATGCGCGTGGCTTTGGGAAGTATTGCACGAAAATTTTTAGAAACATTCGGCGTCACGATCGGCTCGCACGTTCTTCAAATCGGGAAAGCGAAGTTAGATAATACTATTCGAGCCACGTTGTCCTCCATTTCAGCCGAAGATATTTCACATAAAGCGGACGGCTCGGAAGTTCGTGCTGTCGATAACGGCGCAGCGGAACGGATGATTGCAGAAATTCAATACGCGCAAAAAGACGGCGATTCAGTCGGAGGAATTTTTGAGGTGGTTGTAGACGGCCTTCCGGCGGGGCTTGGGAGCTATGTTCACTGGGATCGTAAACTTGATGCGATTATTACTCAACATATTTGTTCGATTCAGGCCGTCAAAGGCGTGGAGATCGGCGATGCATTCGATAATGCAGTGAAACGCGGCTCGGAAGTTCATGATGAAATTTTCTATGACGTTCAAAAAGGATATTATCGCAAGACGAATCATGCAGGCGGATTGGAGGGCGGGGTTACGACCGGGGAGAAGTTAATCATTCGTGCTGCGATGAAACCTATTCCGACGCTGGCACGACCGCTCATGTCGGTTGATTTGAATACCAAAAAACCTGCCAGCGCACACAAAGAACGCACGGATTCCTGTGCTGTACCGGCTTGCAGCATCGTCGCCGAAGCCATGACGGCGCTGGCTTTGATCAATCCTTTTTTGGAGAAATTCGGCGGAGATAGCGTGGAGGAGATAAGAAAAAGACTTTGTTAGATCCCGAAATAATTTTACACGAAATAAAAATCCCAAAGCAAAATGCTTTGGGATTTTTTTGTGTTAGTAATGCAGAGCAAAAGCAGGATTGCCCTACATAGTTTTGATTAACTTATTTAAAGGATTCATACAAACTTTCCAATTTCGTCAACAGAGCTTCCGGCTCGTTCGTAGAAACCCATGTCGCGTCAAGCTGAGCAATCAGTTCATTACAAGCCGTATAATTATCAAGATGGAATTGGGCGTATGCTTGGTGAACTTTGAGGTCCTTATCGGTTACTTTTTTATTGTGAGTGAACACGTACGTGGGTTTCTTTAACAGGACGAATTTAGCTCGGTCTACTGATCCGACGTAATCGTTTTTTGCCCATCGAACAAAAGCCCATCCGGCATAAGAATCCGGAAGGGAATCTTCTTCGATTGATTCAAAATGAGCATCGGCCAGTTCAATAGAATCCATCATGAAAGCGCTCCATCCTTGGCCTTCAGCTGCCGAAGAACCAGTATTGCTTGGTAAATTCGTGAATGCGGCGTAAGCTTCCGAATATTGTCCATTTTCGAATAAACTCCACGCCTCATCTAACGGTTTATCGTCTCCACACGAAAGAAAGAAAACTACCGCTGTAGCTGTTAACAGATATTTCAATAGATGTTTCATTACATTATCTCCATTTATAATTTTCGAATTGTCCAATCAATAGGTCAGGTTATTTGATCAGCAACATTTTTTTCATTTTGACACCGCTGACCGTTTCCAAGCGATAAATGTAAACGCCGCTTGCTGCCTGAAGACCCGATTCATTTTTTCCATCCCAATTAATTTGATAGTATCCGGCCGTGCGTGCATCATTGATGAGTTCTCTGATCTTTTGTCCTAGAATATTATAAACCGACAGGATGACGCGGCTTTCTTCCGGCAATCCAAAGCGGATCGTCGTCGTAGGATTGAATGGATTCGGATAATTCTGTGACAATTCGAGGGATTTTGGTAAGACGACGTGATCGGGATTGTAGAAAGCGGCTATTTCTCCTGCTTTAGCAATCTTAGCGTTTACTTGCATTTGATAGCCTTCACCGCCCAAATACATCCACGAACTGTTTTCTTCAGAATATTGGTAGAGACCGATTTTACGTTCATCGAAATCGGCGTGACTGGTTTTTAAATTAGTAATCTCATTTTGATCATAATAGCTTCGAAGATTCAGAAATTGGCCTTCACTGAAATCAGCCGTCGTAAAGAGTTGCACCTTACTTCCAATCTGTGTCCATGATGAGGAAACATCGGATTTAGATAATCCTTTTGTCACAGCATGCGGAACAGTAGTCAGCATCACAAAGCCGCTTTTCGGTGAAGAGGAATTAGAAGCGGTCAATTCCATCGTCGAGTGTTTCAATGAAAAATAGTTTTTACCGAACGCTGCAACGGTATAGTTTCTGGTCTGAGTAGCGGGATTGCCGGCCAGATCTTTACCCGTCATGGAGATATTCAAGGTTCCTTCCGTCAATCGGTACGTGGTGGAGAAAAGTTGGCTGCTGTTACCGATCTTCGAAGGCGTAACATTAATTGTATTTCCGAGCGTGAGACTTCCGTTTAATTCCGATAAATCTTCGTTGGCTTTGACGATGATGTCCACGTACTGTTGTGCTACGGTACTCCGCAGCAGTTTGATGGCCAATACCGGCGCGGCTGCATCCAATTGAATGCCTTGTCCTTGAAGAATGATCGGCAATTCACCTCCGGAAGTAGGAAGCAACAAGGTATCTTTAAAATTGCCGGTTGTAGTCGGTTCAAAACTAAATTGCATTCTGATGGTATCAACGCCGGGCGTTAAAGTATCAAGTAGATTTGTAGTCGTTGCATTCAATTTAAATGGAAGTGCCAATACATCTGTAAATGGATAGATAACGGTTTGATTTCCAGTGGCAACTAAACCGATGGTTTGTGAAGCGCTGGATCCCATAGCGACATTTCCAAAATCAATCGATGCCGAAGGCAAAGGTGTTATTTGCCCGACGGGTACTGCGTGACCTTGCAGAATGAGATTAACAATTCCTCCTGATGTCAAAAATTCAACTGTGTCCGTAAAATCTCCGGTAGCGCTTGGTGTAAAACTAAACGATGCGGATATAGTATCGACGCCAAGTATAAGCGTATCTGGAGTCGTGATGGTCGTAAGCATTTGGAAAGGAGCGGCAAGTCCGGAACCGATCGAATGCAAGCGAACATTATCGTTTTCACTTGTCAATTGAATCGTTTGATTACGAGTATCTCCGACGATTACAGTACCGAAGTCGATAGTTGCTGAAGGTAATACGGATAACGAACCGGTAAATGAAGTGAATGTGAATGGCGAAGAAAATGCCGATGTATTTTGAGCGCTGTCTTGCAGTGCCGTGAGAATGGTTCCCGCCATCAGGCCGACTTGTTTCGACCAATTTCCCGAAGCATCCGCATTTGTAGTACCGAGCGGATAACGTCCTTGATTCTGTGTCAGCGAATCGGCATAGATATGTACAGACGCATTGGGGGCGGCATTGCCAGAGACCGTACCATCGTAATCTACGTTCGTAATTCGTGGTGGCGCGATATTCTTTTGCGCTCCGTTTTGGAGAGAAATACCGCCTTGACCATTTTTAAAAATATTGTTCAGATAAAAAATGGAACTATCGGTCGCCGGTCCGTCTGCCAAAATACCATAGGTACTGTTATACGCAATGATGTTTTGTATGGCGTAGTCGACTCTGGATCGCGTACTGATGAATAAGCCTGATTGTCCGTTTGGCAGGGGTCCGTTGCCAGTGACACCGGCGCCGCCAATAACGTTGTGTGTGATCGACGCAACCGCGCTGTTGAGCAATCTGACTCCATGTTGAGTATTTCCGGAGATTATATTTCTCGTAATGACAATTCCGCGTGATGAATCGACTTCAATGCCTTGCTTATTCCATAACGTGGTTGTTCCGTTTTCAGTAGCCCCGATGACGTTATATTTAACTTCATTAGAATCCGCCCGGATGATTCTAATGCCGTTTGTATTGGCATTACCTGAAATAAGATTTTTGCCGTTTAAATTTCCGTTGCCGATTTGATTATATTTTGATCCATTGGAGATATCGATTCCGGCAAAAGTATTGCGTACAGAATCCGTACCACTGGCATTCGTGCCGATGTAATTGCCAATGACCGTATTGAATTTTGTAGTTGGATCCTGGATATTCACGCCGCGTGTATTGCCGGAAATTACATTTCGGCCACCGGTTAATGTATCTCCAACTGTAATAAAACTTGCCCCGATATTCAGATTGACCCCTGCTTGTGAGTTTCCTAGAGAAGTTGTTCCATTGACTGCTAATCCGATGTAATTACCGAAAATTTTATGGTATGTTCCGCCTTGGACAAGAACACCGTCGCTATTGCCTGAAATGATATTCCGTTGCCCGGCGCTGGTTCCGCCTATCAGGTCGAATGTACCACCTAGAATCATAATTCCATGCCCACTATTACCAAGGTCGATAGTACCGGTGATATCCGTTCCGATCAAGTTTCCTTGCACGGTACACGAATCCGCGCTACTGAGGCGAATGCCTTCTTGTTGGTTCCCTGAGATAATATTACCAGCATTGGGCTGGCCGATCGTCAAAAAGTCACCGGAGCCAGTAGTCGTAATTCCTCCGGTTGTATTGGGTTTTGCAGACGTTCCTGAAGCATCTAGGCCTATAATATTGTTAAGAATCTTTGTGAACTTGGCATCGCTACGAATACCGGGACCCGCGTTGCCTGAAATGACGTTCCGACTATTTGCAGACTGGGTTCCAATATAATTATGAATAGAATTTGAGATCACTTGGATACCACCCACAAATCCGGAGAGGCCATTGGCAATAGTTGTCGTACCATTTTTATCGAGACCGATATAATTGCCGATCACTTGGTTGCTGTCCGATGAATTCTGAAGCATGATTCCGGCTGCATTGTTACCAGAAATAACGTTTCTTCCCCCAGCTGTTGAATCGCCAATAGTATTAAATTTTGATCCGTTAGAGGTGATACCTGCATCTGAATTAGCAATAGCGCTAGTACCACTGGTATTGACCCCGATATAATTGCCGGCTATCCAATTGTAGCGGGCATTGAGAAGCTCGACCCCACGTAAATTGTTTCCGGAAACAACGTTTCCACTCCCAGCAGTATTACCGCCGATTTGGTTGGCCATTCCTAAATTAATGCGGATACCATCCTGACTATTACCTTTGTCCAGTGTTCCTGTGACATCAGTACCGATGAAATT
>JABWBZ010000090.1 GCA_013359335.1 bacterium | reverse complement strand
TCGCCGATACGGTACAAACTAAATTTCAGAGAATACAATTTACTCCTGATTTATTGCCGGCCGATTTACTCGGTACGTTGATTTACAATCAGAAAGAAGGAAATTTTTATACGCGCAAAGGCCCGATTTTTTCCAATTTAATTCTCGCGGACGAAATTAACCGCTCGCCGGCCAAAGTGCAAAGCGCTTTGCTCGAAGCGATGCAGGAACGGCAAGTGACGATCAGCGACACGACGCATAAATTGGACGAACCGTTTTTGGTTCTCGCTACGCAAAATCCGATCGAACAGGAAGGCACGTATCCTTTGCCGGAGGCGCAGGTTGACCGCTTCATGCTCAAACTCAAAATCGGATATCCGTCGAGGGAAGAAGAATTGGAAATCATCCGGCGCATGGCGAAAACCGACGAGGCTCCGAAAGTTCAGGCGATCATTTCTCCCGACGATATTAAACGCGCACGCCAAACTGTGAACGATATTTACATCGACGAAAAAATTGAGCATTATATTCTGGACATTGTTTTCGCGACGCGCGATCCGGGTAAGTTTCAATTGCCGGAATTGAAACCGCTGATTGCATTCGGCGCATCGCCGCGCGCCTCAATCAATCTCGTGCTGGCTTCCAAAGCGTTTGCATTTCTCAAGCGCCGCGGCTATGTCGTGCCGGAAGACGTCCGCGCCATTGCCATGGACGTCTTGCGCCACCGCGTCATCCTGACGTATGAAGCCGAAGCGGAAGAAAAAACAAGCGAGGAAGTGATCACACAAATCATCAATAAAATCGAAGTACCGTAGTTAATTAAAAATTAAGGAATTGAAAATTAACTGCTGTTTTGAAAACCAAATCTTGATCTAAAAGCGGTTTTGCTCCCGGGGTGTACGGATGTGCGAAGAAATGTTCACGGAGCACTGATGGTCATCGAAGCATGGATCGATCAATTTGAGCGAATCGAATCACTCCTCTAGCCCCTCTCAAGAGGGGAATAATATTTCATCTATTCAAGAAGTGTGGCCGTATGGAAAATTTATTCGGAATTAAGCTGAAAATCGAAAACGGAATTGCTCGTATCGTTTTTGACTATCCCGATGAAAAATTTAATAAACTTTCAACACCGGTCATGCAATCGCTGGATCATGCAGCCGATTGGCTTTTGCAAAATGCCTCCGTGATCAAAGCCTGTATTATCTCCAGCGCCAAAGATGGTATTTTTATCGTTGGCGCGGACATCGATGAAATCAAAAACATTACTGACGTTAGAACCGGTGAAGCCGCTGCTTCTGCCGGACAAGCAATTTTTACCAAAATTGAACGCTTGCCATTTCCCGTCATCGCCCTGATCAACGGCGCGTGTATGGGCGGCGGGACGGAATTGGCCTTGGCGTGTCATTATCGTCTTGCGACGGATCATTCGAAAACGCGCATCGGTTTGCCGGAAGTTTTGCTCGGTATCATTCCAGGTTTTGGCGGTACACAGCGGCTACCACGCCTGATCGGATTGCAGCGTTCATTACAACTGATCCTGACCGGCAAAACGCTCGATGCTGTTCGCGCTTACAAAAATGCTCTGGTGGATAAAGTTGTGCCGGCATCGTTTTCAGAAAAATATGCGGATGAATTTGTAGCGGAAATTCTGTCCGGAAAAAAACAAAAATATATCCAGCGGCGAAAAATCAAAGGATTGAGCAATCGATTGCTTGAAAGCATCGGCAAAGGTTTAGTTTTTAGCCAGGCGCGCAAAAGCGTATTGAAACAAACCAAAGGCCACTACCCCGCGCCGCTCAAAGCATTACAGGCAGTCAAAGAAGGTTTTTCAAAATCGCTCGATGCAGGATTGAAAATCGAAGCGCGTTATCTCGGCGCAATGATCGTGACACCGACTTCGAAAAACCTGATCCGGATTTATTATCTTACCGAACTCATTAAAAAAAGCAACGGCATTTCTAAAAACGGCATTCAACCGAAGGACTTTCGGTACACCGGTGTTCTCGGAGCGGGCGTGATGGGCGGCGGTATCGCCCAACTATTTGCGGCCAATGACGTCGACGTGCGCCTCAAAGATATCAATCACCAGGCGATTGCACTGGGATTGTCGTCGGCGCGAAAAGTTTTTGAAGGACAAGTGAAGCGAAAACGCATTACGAAAAAAGAATTGGATCGTAAGATGGCGTTTATCACAGGTTCGTTGGACTACGAAGGATTCAGGCGCAGCGAACTCGTCGTCGAAGCGATCGTCGAAAATATGGAGATCAAGAAAAAAGTCATTGCCGAACTCGATGAGCACGTCGGCACGGATACGATCATTGCGTCGAACACATCTTCTTTGTCGATTACGGAAATGGCAACGGCGTGTAAACATCCTGAAAATTTTATCGGCATGCATTTTTTTAATCCGGTTCACCGAATGCCGCTTGTGGAAATTATTCGCGGCGCTCGCACTTCAGACGAGACGGTTGCCTCTATTTATCAATTCTCAAAAAAAATCGGCAAGACGCCGATTGTCGTCAAAGACGGCCCCGGATTTTTGGTCAATCGCCTTCTGATGCCGTATCTCAACGAGGCGGGATTTCTACTCGAAGAAGGCGTCCGTATTGAAACGCTCGATAAAACCATGACGGATTTCGGCATGCCGATGGGACCGTGTTTGTTGCTCGACGAAGTCGGGATCGACGTCGCGTACAAAGTCGGCCATATTTTTCAGGAAGCATTCGGTAGCCGCGTTCAAGGCTCGCACGCAGTAGAAAAATTATACAACGACAAGCGGCTTGGCAAAAAAGGCGGACGAGGTTTTTATAAACATGCGAATGGAAAACCCGTTGTGGATCCGAGCGTATATGCTTTGATTCAACCCAGACCGACGCCCGGGATTTCTTCTGAAAATATGATTCAACGTATGACTTACGCGATGATCAACGAAGCGGCCATGTGTATTGCGGAAGGCATAGCCGAAAAGCCGGAAGACATCGATATCGGCATGATTTTCGGAACAGGATTTCCTCCATTTCGCGGAGGATTATTGCGTTATGCGGACACGGAGGGATTAGACAAAATCGTCAGCACGCTGGAGCAATTTTCCGGCAAGTTCGGAGAACGTTTCAAGCCGTGTAATTATTTATTACAAATGCAAAAATCTAATAAAAATTTTTACACGAATTAATTTACTTTCACCACACAACATAAAAAGAAGGAGTATTTCCATGGCTATGTTAGGCGACACGCTCGTCAATTCAGGCGTTATCACCAAAGCTCAATTGGATGAAGCGCTGGCGGAACAAAAATCCAGCGGCAAAAAAATCGGCGAAGTTTTGGTAGCGAAAGGCTATTGCTCGCAAGCGCAGATTGATAAAGCTTTGGCGGGTTAAGCAAACCGATTTTCACAAAGGCTGTTCGGCGGCTGTACGCTGCGGAACAGCCTTATTTTTTATTGATACTCACCGTTTGAATTTCTATATTGAACGCAGTTTTTTGACCATTCATTTAATTTCCCAAAAGACTTATGGACAAGGATCTTCTCGCAATACAGGAGGCGCGCGACGCCGTACGCAAGGCCAAAGCGGCTCAGGCGGAATTTGCCAAATTTTCTCAAGCTCAGGTAGACAAAATCGTCAAAGCCATGGCCGATGCCGGCTACGAAGCGGCGGATCGTTTGGCTAAAATGGCCGCCGAAGAAACGCGCATGGGCCGGTATGAAGACAAAATTGTAAAAAATCAATTCGGTACACGCGACGTGTATGATTACATCAAAGACATGAAAACCGTCGGCATCATTCATCACGATGAAAAACGAAAATTATATGAAATTGCCGTGCCGATGGGCGTCGTCGCGGCGATCATTCCGACGACCAATCCGACGTCAACCGTGATGTACAAAATTTTGATTACATTAAAATCCGGAAATGGTATCGCGATAGCCCCGCATCCGAGAGCTGCAAAATGTACGGTCGAAGCGGCGGAGATTTTACGCA
This sequence comes from bacterium, assembly GCA_013359335.1. Lineage (GTDB taxonomy): Bacteria > CLD3 > CLD3 > SB21 > SB21 > JABWBZ01. The sequence goes on along the minus strand of JABWBZ010000090.1, from coordinate 8,237 downwards.
AAGCGGCAGAAGCCAATGGCGCACCTCACGGCCTGATTACGTACATCGAACACCCGACGCTTGAAGGCACGCAAGCATTGATGAAAGCGCCGGAAACTTCCGTCATTCTGGCAACGGGTGGCCCTAATATCGTCCGTGAAGCATATAGCTCCGGTAAACCCGCTCTGGGCGTCGGTTCCGGTAATGTTCCCGCTTTTATCGAAAAAACAGCCAACGTGAAAAAAGCGGTTGCCGACATCGTCGCCGGTAAATGTTTTGATTACGGATTATTGTGTTCGTCGGAAAATTCATTGGTTGCCGATATTTCTCTTAAAGATCACGTTTTGACCGAACTTAAAAATAATCGCGCGTATGTCTGTAATGACGATGAAAAAGCAAAGCTGCAAAAACTCATGTTTCCGACCGGCCGCCTCAATACTGAAATAATCGGCCTTCCGGCTCATGTGATCGCACAACGGGCAGGATTGTCGGTCCCGGAAAACACGACCATTTTAGTCGTTTCGTGCAAGGAAGTCGGGAAAACCGATCCGCTCTCGGCGGAAAAATTATCGCCGGTGTTATCGATGTTTTTTGTCGATGGCTGGGAAGCCGGCTGCGAGTTGTGCATTAAAATTCTCAATTTCGGCGGCATTGGCCATACGATGTCGATTCATTCAACTAATCAAGATATCATTATGAAATTCGGACTTGAGAAACCGGCTTTCCGGATTTGCGTTAACACGGTAGCGACGCTGGGAGCCGTCGGTTATACGACCGGCGTGGCACCATCGATGACTTTGGGACCCGGCACGCTCGGTGGATCGATCACGACCGACAATATTATGCCGAATCACCTGATCAATATCAAACGGCTTGCGTTCGAAATTCGTCCGTTTACATCGACTCTTGTTCACGGAAAATCCCAGGCTTCTTCAGCAACTGCCGAGAGTGCGACGAAAAAAAATATTCCAGCTTTTGACTCTCGTCCTAAAAAATCAGGAACGCCATCTAAAAAAACTGAAGCCTCCGTGACGTTTGGCTCCAAAGGGCTCTCCGAAAAAGAAATCGATAAAATTGTCGATGAATTCATCAAAAGCCGGCGATAAAAAAAATTACAGAATCTTTTTTTCAAGGTAATCTGTATGGATTACCTTTTTGTATTTTATAATTCAACTGAAGGAGATGTGTGTTTTTTGAAATTATAGCGGTTTTGTTACTTGTTTTTGCCAACGGATTTTTTGTTGCGGCTGAATTTGCCATTGTCAAAGTTCGTTCGACTCAAATTGAAACTCTGATACAAGCTAACGACCGCCGCGCGAAACTTGCCAAAGATTTGATTACGCACTTAGACGCCTATTTATCGGCAACACAATTAGGAATCACAATCGCCAGCATCGGATTAGGATGGATCGGAGAACCGGCCGTTTCCCGCATGATACAACCGTTGATCGATTTTATCGGCGTGACCAATCCTCAAATCATTCATGCCATTTCATTTGCCGTCGGATTTTCCATTATTACTTTTTTGCATATTACGCTGGGCGAACTAGCGCCAAAATCGGCCGCAATTCAGTATCCTCAATCGATTACGCTTGGCATTGCTTTCCCGCTTAAATTATTTTACATCGTGTTTAAGCCGTTTATTTTCCTATTGAACGGCAGCGCGAATCTCATGTTGCGTCTTGTTGGTATCAATCCGGCAGGCGAACAATTGGCTCATTCGGAAGAAGAAATCCGTTTATTGATTGCGGATGGCAGGAAAAGCGGCGTCATTGACGCGACGGAATACAAGTTGATCGAAAATATTTTTAATTTTACCGAAACAACCGTCAAAGAAATTATGGTTCCGCGAACGGAAGTTTTTGCATTGGATCTGGCAAACGGATTTCAGGAAAATTTTAAACTCGCCGTTGAAAGTGGTTTCACGCGCATTCCGGTGTTCCGCGATACGATTGACACGCTCGTTGGAGTTTTGTATGTAAAGGATTTGTTTAAGATCGACCGCCAAGCATCAGGCACGGATCTCGAAAAAATTTTACGGCCATTATATTTTGCGCCTGAAACAACCAGCATCAATCGTGTAATGCAGGATTTCATGCAGCAACGCGTGCATATGGGTATCGTCATTGATGAATTCGGCGGCACGAGCGGCATTGTTACGATGGAAAATATTCTTGAGAGAATTGTCGGACAAATTCAGGACGAGTACGACGAAGAAAAGAAAGATTTTGAATCTAATTCCGACGGCAGCTTTACTGTTAATGCCAAAATGCGCATCGCCGATTTTAATCAACAGTTCCAGTCCGCATTACCGGAAGATGCGGATTACGAAACTTTAGCAGGGTTTTTGAACGATCATTTCGGTCACATTCCCGCAGTCGGCGAAAGTATTGAATTTCAAAAACTATCCTTTAAAGTTTTGAAAAAAACTCCCAAGCAGATTCAACAAGTGAGAGTCGTAAAAATTTAATTATTATCCTTTTTCCGTTTCAAACTCATACTTCACAAACTTGCCGCTGTTTTTTCGAATTCCCATTTTAATAATTTCAATGGCCGTTTCGGTATACTTTTCCCCCGCCGCGATCAATTCCGGAAGTTTGTCAAACTCCGCCCAGTGAATGTGACCGACGTCGGGTTTGATCACGACGCTAGCCTTTTCACAGGCCATGATGTCGTTACGCAAAGATGTAATGAGATTGGTCCGGAATAAAATATCGATAACATTGGAGGGCATGGTTTCATGTTCGAGCGATCGGCCAACGTTCACGGCAATTACAAAGTCGGCGCCAAGATTGAAAGCAGGTTCGACCGGTATCGACGCAGCGACGGCGCCGTCGACCAGTACCATGTCACGATATTGCATCGGTGGAAGGAAACCGGGAATTGACGCACTGGCTTTCACAGCTTCACGCATACTGCCGCTCCGGAAAACGACAATTTCGCCGGTCTCTAAATTAGTTGCTACGGGAGCAAATTTGATTCTTGTATTTTCAATCAACCGATCGCCGAGCAGATGCTCTACAATGGTCCCCAAGCGATTTTGTTTCATCAGCGAAATGCGTTTCTTGTCCCATTGAATGGATAACCCGTCATCGCTTCGATGTGCAATTTGACCGAAAAAGTTTTCAGGCTGAATTTCCTGTCGAAATAAATGCAGTCCGGTTTTTTTGAAATCGTCGCCGGTGAAAAACTCCCGTATTTTATTTTCGATCTGCCGAATATCGGGCGATTGCGCATACATGCCTCCGACAACCGCGCCGATATTGCTTCCGGTAATGACGTGAATCGGAATCTTCTCGCGTTCTAAAACTTTTAGTACGCCAATATGCGCCAGTCCACGGGCGCCTCCGCTTCCTAACGCGAGCCCGATTTTTAATTTTTTAAACATCACTTCAAGACGATCTCTTTCTTCTCTTTAGCGGATTGATAGATCGCTTCGGCAACCCGCATGATTTCCGCCGCTTCTTCGCCACTCGACATGACCGGCCGGTTATGTTTGATGCATTCGACAAAATGTTTGAGTTCGTACTCATACGATTTGCGGTAATTATTTTCCGGTTTTTCCATTTTGGTCGGCGTCACATTGACGAGATTGCCGTGCATTTCCTTATGAATGCGCAGCGGATTCAGCAACGCTCCGCCGAGCGTTCCGAAGAGATTGGTGTACATAAAATCGTTTTCCATCAGCAACGTCCAGCTCACTTCGAGATTCAGCATCGCATCGTTGTCGAAGCGGATCATCATGGCCGCCGAATCTTCAATGCCTTCTTTTTGATAATGATTGTACATCGTACTGAAAACGCTCTTTACTTTGGGATTGTCCATCAGCCAAATCGACAAATCGAGCATCGGGATGCCCAGATCCATAAACACGCCGCCACCGGCCATGTGTTTTTTCTTTGCCCATTCCGATTCGTTCCAACTCCCGCGCCGCCGCAGCCAGCCAGCTTTGGTGTAAAAAATTTTACCCAGTTCCTTCCCTTTGACGAAATTTTTCAGCACCATGGCATCAGGACGAAAACGATGATTCATACCGACCATCAGGTTTTTCTTACGTTTTTTGGCTTCATCGGCCATCCTGCGGGCTTCATCATACGAACGGCTGATCGGTTTTTCGACCATCACGTGTTTACCGGCGCCCAGCGCTTCGATAGTGATGGGTTCGTGAAGATTATTGGGAGTACAAATATGGACGCCATCGATCTCATCCAACGCGAGCAATTTTTCATGATCGGTAAAATAGCGCTCGATTTTGTATTTATCTGCCAGCGTTGCGACTTTGGTTTTGTCCGTGTCGGCGATGGCGACAATCTCAACATCTTCCATTTTTGACAACACAGGAAAGTGAATAATCTGCGCGATGGCTCCGCAGCCAATAACACCGATTTTGACTTTTTCGTTTGACGCTTTAGCTTTTTCTTTAGGCATGAGTTCCTCCGAGGGTTAACATCTATGAAGTTTTATAATTTTGTCATGGCAACAGACGAATGAAAATACTTAAAAAAATCGGGAAAAGAAATGTTTACACAATCGGCATTCATAATCTTTGTCGTTCCTTCGGCGAATAATCCGGCAACTGCAAAACTCATCGCTATGCGATGATCGCCGTAACTCTCTACCACGGCGCCGTGCAGCATCGACGGAAAAATTTTGAAGCCGTCTTCGAATTCTTCAACGCGCGCGTTCATGGCGCGTAAATTACTGACAACGGCGTGAATACGGTCCGTTTCTTTATATCGCAATTCTTTGGCGTCCCTTACTTCAATTCCGGTACGAGTTCCAAAAACTGCCAGAATCGGTAATTCATCAATTATTTGCGGGATAAGGTTACCTGACAAATTCAACGGTTTAAAAGAACCGGTTTGCGAAATGATTCGAAGATCACCGACCGGCTCGTAATTTTTTTCAGATTTGTTTTCAATTGAAATCATCGCTCCGGCCGACTTTAAAATTTCAAGAAACCCCGTTCGCGTTGGATTGAGCGTTACGTTACGCAAATAAATATTTGAATCCTGTATCAGCAGCGCTACAACAATAAAAAACGCTGCCGAAGACAAGTCAGCCGGAATTGTCATATTTCTCGGCGCGATGGGCGTTCCACCGAGAATTGAAATATCCGTTGAAGTTTCGTGTCGGTCGACGGTGATGCCCGGGAGCATTCGTTCCGTGTGATCGCGCGTTGTGGCAGTTTCACGAATGACCGTTTTTCCTTCAGCCAGAAGCCCCGCGAGTAACAAACACGATTTGACTTGCGCACTGGCCACTGGCATGGAATAATCAATTGCTTTCAATTTTTTGCCGTGAATGGTCAACGGTAATATTCCGGACGAGGATCCGTTGATGCCGGCGCCCATTAGCCGCAATGGCTCGATGATCCGATTCATCGGTCTTTTGGATAACGATTCATCACCAGTCAAAATTGAGTCAAAATTTTGTCCAGCGAGAATCCCTGCCAGCAATCGCGCCGTCGTGCCTGAATTACCGCAATCCAGCGGCTCTGGCGATACAGAAAAACCTTTCAAACCCTTTCCAAAAATTTTTAATCCATTCCGCGTTTCATCGATTTTAATTCCAAGTTGTCTCAAACAATTGAGCGTGCTCGCACAGTCGCGCCCGTCGGAATAATTCGTTATCATCGACTCGCCTTCGGCTAATGCCGCGATCAAAGCTGCGCGATGAGAAATCGATTTATCGCCAGGTAATTGAATATCGAGCTGAAAGCCGTTGCTTGGAGAAATAATTGCATTCATGGCCGTTATCGGACAAAGAATAGTGCATTCAACATCAACCGGGAAGTGCCTTTCCAAAACCAGCGAAAATTCGGATCGTCCGAAAAAGCAATAACATGACCTTGTCCAAGCGGTTCGTCCAGCAAATAGGCTGTGTCGGCAATGCGATTGATCATCGCGGCATTGGCATAGCCGCCTACCATTGCTTCTTTGGTGAACAAGCCAACGTTGTACCCGCGCTGAGTTAAAACGAAACTTTCATCGCTCGCTTTCATCACGTACAATGGCGAATCGTCATAACCGTAACCGAGCGGATGCGAGGTGTCGATTTTTATTTTCAAGATCGTACCCGGAAATGAATTCGATTGTTCGAATTGTTCACGCTCACGGCGAGCCATGTATTTGATACGTTGTTTTAATTCGCGTTCGTCTTGTTTTTCACGATCGCTTTTATCTTCAGTTTTTTTCTCGTTGTTCATGAGGAGTTCGGTCAAACCGGATTGATTTTTTCCCGCAAACGCAGCGCCTTTGCCCATCGCAATCAAAGTGCCTCCGGCATTGATCCAGTCTTTCAATTTTTGCTGTCCGTCTTTGCCGATGAATGATGCGTAATTTCCGTACGATTCAGGCAAAATAATCGTCGTATATCCCGAAAGCTGAATATGATCAAACCGTTCCGCGGAAACCGTTGTGTAATCCAGCGGATATTCGCGATCGAGCATAAACCACAACGATCCGAATTGAATCGGCGAAACCGGATCATCCGAGACCAATAAAATTTTCGGTTTGGATAAATTGATAAATTTCGATGACCCGAGATCGGCGCCTTTTTCAGCCCAACCGGTCGGCGTTGCCGTGATGTCGACGCCTGTTTTTTTGGCAATCAGTGTCACATCTTCCAATACATTTTTATCGGCATTCTTTCCAACAAAAACGACGATCGAGCCGCGTTCAAAATCCATTCCGCTGATCCGGAATTGTTCGCTCGCAAAAGAAAGTTTATAATTTTTGTTCAGTAATTCCGTTACGGCTTTAGCCGCATTCAGATTAGACCAATTGATAATGTAAGCATAATGTGACACACCGCCGATGATTTTTCCTTCCGGTTTGCCCGACAACGTAATTTTTTTGAACGCAGAAACATCAACATCGATTTCGGATTTATAACAGTCAACATTAAATGCAATAGGCACGCTCCACGCCGAAATGTCGTAAAAAATGCTATCCTTGACCGAATGTTGCAATTCGATTAACGATTGCAGGAATCGTCTTTGCGGCTGTTTTAGAGGAATGATATAACTTTCAGATGGGAAATTTTTGATTGACGGTTTATCATCGAGAATTCCGGATACACGAGAAATATTCAGAGTTCTGTCGGAACGATAAACTTCCAAACCTTGTTGCACCAAAAGGAAAATCATTTCCCAAACCCGTCCGGCATCAGCTTGCGGCGGAATCACGTACGCTTTGTATTTTTCTTTATCGGCGCCGGCAATGGCATTTTTCCAGAACTGATAAAAATCGCTGAGCCGTTCATTTTTAAATTTCAGCGTTGTTTTAAGCGTACTGAAAGAGGTGATCCAGTGATGGGCGATCCGTTCGCGTAGCGTCAGCAAGGCGCCGTCCGCGCGTTTGTATACAGGCCCGGCGCCGCCGCCGGCTTGTTCGAATGTCACGCCCACCGCGCCGTTGAGCGTCGGCCACGAGTCGCCGTAACCCGGATAATGCAGATCGAACACTTCTTTCGTAAAATAACTCCAGCCGCGTTTGTCGAATTCCTCGGCCCAGCCTTTTCCATAAATCTCCATCCATTTTTGCACGAGCGTCATATCAAGATTCGTATTCAGCGGTAACGCGGGAGGCGCAAAATAGTAACTTTCATTGGGACTCATTTCATGATAATCGCCGTGAAATACCGGCATCCATTCGTGAAACGCTTTGATGCGCGATTGTGTTTCGATCTGGGTCATCCATGCCCAATCGCGATTGAGATCGAATAAGTAATGATTGTACCTTCCGCGCGGCCACGGTTCATTGTGCTCATCGGCAATTGGATCGCTTTGAAACCGCGTTTGTTTTGAATTAACCCATTGTACGTAACGTTCGCGGCCGTCGGGATTAACCATCGGATCGATAATAATAATTTCGTTTTGCAAAATCGTATCGACGAGCGAATCCTGTCCGGCGACCAGATTATAAGCAACCACCATCGCAGCCTCGCTGGATGAAGCTTCATTGCCGTGAACGTTGTAGCTGTTCCACACGACGGCCGGGAGCAATTCGATAATTTTTTTAGCCGTGGCGTCGTCCGTTTTTCGGGCGTCGACCAATCGCTGAATGTTTTTTTTGATGGAATCTTTGGAGGCGAGATGCTGCGGTGCGCTGATCAACAGCAAATACAAAGGGCGGCGTTCGTAAGTTTTGCCGTATTCGATCAACTCTGCGCGATCCGATAAAGCGTCCAGCAATTGCAAATACGCTTCAATTTGCGAATGATAGGAAAAGTGTTCGCCCAATTCATACCCCAGG
>JABWBZ010000089.1 GCA_013359335.1 bacterium | reverse complement strand
GAAAACGATTTATCGTTGGATTCGATTCGTTTTAAGCGCCGCCGCAAAGCTCAGCGCGCCAAGCAGGGCGCCAACGTCACGCAAATGTTTTACGCCAAACAAGGCATTATAACACCGGAGATGGAATATATTGCCATTCGCGAAAATCAAAAACGTGAAGCGGCGTGGAAGGAATTTACGACGCAGCATCCGGGCGAACATTTCGGCGCAAGTATCCCGCAAACCATTACGCCGGAATTTGTCAGAGACGAAGTAGCGCGCGGGCGCGCGATCATTCCCGCCAATATCAATCATCCTGAAAGCGAACCGATGATCATCGGGCGGAATTTCCTCGTGAAGATCAATGCGAATATCGGCAACTCCGCCGTGGCGTCGAGCATTGAAGAAGAAGTTGAAAAAATGATCTGGGCGATTCGCTGGGGCGCCGATACTGTGATGGATTTGTCGACCGGTAAAAATATTCATGAAACACGGGAATGGATTTTGCGCAATTCGCCCGTGCCGATCGGAACCGTGCCGATTTATCAGGCTCTAGAAAAAGTCAACGGCAAGGCTGAAGATCTTACGTGGGAAATTTTCCGTGATACACTGATCGAACAGGCCGAACAAGGCGTCGATTATTTTACGATTCACGCTGGCGTGCGTTTAGCTTACATTCCACTAACGGCGAAGCGCGTAACCGGCATCGTCTCGCGCGGAGGATCGATTTTGGCCAAGTGGTGTTTGGCGCATCATAAAGAAAATTTTCTGTACACGCATTTCGAAGACATTTGTGAAATCATGAAAGCGTACGACGTTTCGTTCAGTCTTGGCGACGGTTTACGGCCAGGCTCGATCGCGGACGCCAATGACGAAGCGCAATTCGCCGAACTCGAAACATTGGGCGAATTGACCAAGATCGCTTGGAAACACGACGTACAAACGATGATCGAAGGGCCGGGGCATATCCCGATGCACATGATTCAAGTAAATATGACCAAACAATTGGAAGTGTGCGGCGAAGCGCCGTTTTACACGCTCGGGCCGTTGACGACCGATATTGCGCCGGGGTACGATCACATTACGTCGGCCATCGGCGCCGCGATGATCGGCTGGTACGGATGCGCGATGCTGTGTTATGTGACTCCGAAAGAACATCTGGGCTTGCCGGACAGAGATGACGTGAAAGAAGGCGTCATTGCTTATAAAATTGCTGCGCATGCCGCCGATCTCGCCAAAGGCCATCCCGGCGCGCAGATCCGCGATAACGCGCTCAGCAAAGCGCGGTTCGAATTTCGCTGGGAAGATCAGTTCAATCTCTCGCTCGATCCCGACACGGCGCGGGAATTTCACGACGAAACGCTCCCGTCGGACAATGCCAAAGTCGCGCATTTCTGCAGCATGTGCGGGCCGCATTTTTGCTCGATGAAAATCACGCAAGACGTCAGGGATTATGCGGATTCATTGAAAGTTGAAGAAAGCAAAGCGATCGAAATCGGTCTGAAGGAAAAAGCGGAGGAATTCAAAAAAGCTGGAGCAAAATTATACGTTCCTGTAGCTGAAGGGGAATCGGCTTAGCAAGTTCCAATTTTGATTGATTAAAAAAAAATCGGCAGAAACCTGAAAAATTCTGCCGATTTTTTTGTTCTCTAATGATAATTTATTGCTATTTCCGACGAAATTTTCATACATTATTTTTATTATTTCAATAAAGTTAGTTCTTCCATCTCTGTCTACATCTATCTGGAGAGCCACCATGTTTTACGATCATTTAAAACGCGAAAGGGAGTATGCACCTGATTTGGAGAAATGCATACAAGAAACGGTTGAAAATTTATTAGTGCAAGTGACTGATGCCAGTAAGCCTGGACTTTTGTTGGGGAAAATACAAAGCGGAAAAACTCGTGCTTTTATAGGAATTATTGCTTTAGCCTTTGATAAAGGTTATGATGTCGCCGTGGTTTTGACAAAAGGCACTCGCGCCTTAGCTGAACAGACATTGCAACGTTTAGAGGCTGAATTCGAATATTTTATAAATCTTGATGAACTTAAAGTTTATAATATTATGACAATGCCGCCAGAATTGACTAAATATGTGCGACGACAGAAGATGATTTTTGTTGTGAAGAAAGAACATCAAAATATGAAAAGGCTTCAGCAACTATTTACAGAAACATATCCAGACATGAGTCAGAAGCAAGTGCTTATAATTGATGACGAAGCCGATTTTGCAAGTATTGGCTATAAAAAAAGTAATGACGAAGAAGAGGAATTAGAATACAGAGTTTTAGCAAAACTAATTAATGATTTCAGAAGTAATCTATCTCATAAATCAGATTTTCTTCAGGTAACAGCAACACCATACTCTTTATATCTTCAGCCTGAGGAAATTAATATGGGGCAACATGTGTACAAACCGATGCGCCCTGTTTTTACGTCTTTACTGCCAATACATGATGCCTACATTGGATCGGAATTTTATTTTGAAGATGCTACGGATTCAAATTCAATAGCGTCATTTTTACACGTACCTGTAAATGAAAAAGAATTTGAAGTTTTAGGAGTAAGGCACGAACGCTATTTAAATACAATTCTTGAGACAGACAATCTCAAATGTTTTCGTAAAGCTTTTGTAACTTTTTTGGTCGGTGGAAGCATCCGTATGCTTCAAGAAAAAAACACAAAATACAAATGCTCATTTCTAATACACACTGAAAGTATGCGGAAGGCCCATAATTGGCAATTCGATCTTGCTGTATGTTTGAAGAATAAATTAATTGATTTGTGTAAATCAGATGTGGACCGCTTTGGCTCAATTATTTCAGAAAGTTATGAGGATCTTACCCGATCTGTACTACTAAATGGAAGCGCACTTCCATCCCTGAAAGAAGTTCAGGATCGCGTCAGGTATGCACTGAACGAGGAAGAGATTGGAATGAGCGAAATTAATTCAGATAATGATATAAGAGGATTATTGAATAAGTTTGGCCAACTCAAATTAGACAATCCGTTTAATATATTCATTGGTGGACAAATATTAGATCGCGGGATCACTATCGATAGTTTAATTGGTTTTTTCTACGGAAGAAATCCAAAAAGATTCCAACAAGATACCGTATTGCAGCATTCGCGAATGTATGGTGCCCGTTCGAAATCAGATTTGGCAGTAACTCGTTTTTATACTTCCGCAAGAATTTATCAAGCTATGAAAGCAATGCATGAATTTGACAATGCGCTGCGATCTGATTTCGAAGCAAAAAGACACACCGAAGATGTTGTTTTTGTCCACAAAGATTCAATGGGAAAAATAATTCCTTGTGCTCCAAACAAGATATTGATTACAAATACAACAACTATACGCCCAAGGAAACGTCTCTTTCCAAGGGGTATACAGACAAAAGCCAGAACTCATATTGAAAAAAATGTTGAAGAAATTCACACTAAACTCTCAATTTTAGCGAATGGTTCTTTTGAAAAACATTTTCTGATGGATATCGTGACGGCGTTCGACATTATTGACGCCGTTAACAATACATATGAATGGAGTGACCGTGAATTATGTCAAAATTTGGATTATGAATGGGATACGAAATCGTTTAAATCGGTAATGCAATATGTATCAACTTTAGCACCGGAGCCTTTGCGTGGTCGAGTTTACTGCTTAGTTAAATTAGATAGAGATGCGACTCGTTATAAAGCTCCAGACATATTTACTACTTCACCTGACGGAGGAACGGATAGAAATGAAGCAAAAAAAATTGCAAATGAGCTACCACTTTTGTTGATGTTAAAGCAAAAAGGATACGATGATTCGAAGTTTGGCTGGCGGGGAGCACAGTTCTGGTGGCCGGTGCTGTATCTACCTGAATCAACACCAACAGCTATTTTTGCCAGTGAACTAATTGATGAATGAAAATTAATGATCAATTTGCTCAATATAAAATCGGCAGAAACCTGAAAAATTCTGCCGATTTTTTTGTGGTTAATGTGCGTGAACGGCATGTTGACGCAGTTCGTCAACCTCGCGAACAATGTGGTCGACGCGTTCGAGCAGATGTTTTTTTTCGATCGGAACCGTCAGCCATTCGTCCGCGCCGAGTTCATAATTCATGCGATCGACCATGTCATTGTCGACGGAGGGAATAAACAAAAACGCCGTAAACGGCACGTTTTTCATTTGCCGGACCTCCTGATGGAAGCTGCATCCGTCAATCCCTTGCATGGTCAGATCGCAAATGATCAATTCCGGTTTTTCTTTTTGGATCGTCGCGAGCGCTTCGTGCGGATCGCCGGATAATAAAACATGAAAACGGCCACCCTTCAGGTATTGATTCATCATAGCCAGCATTTCAAGGTCATCATCCAGTACGAGGATTTTCGGGGTCATGAGCGGGTCTCCTTTCTGCCCCAAGATGGCGGATCAAATTTACCCTTAAATTTTATGAATTACAAGCCGCCAAGCGCTGTATTTTCGCCGTCAGGGTGGCCTTTTTACTTGATTGTCTTTCAAAAAAAACTTAAACTTAGGCGCTTAAAACGATACGGCAGCACCTCACGAATGGGAGAAAATCATGTCATCATTTTCAGTTGCACCTGCCAAAGCGATGAGCCGTCTGGGAACGGAAACGGCGTTTGAAGTTTTGGTCAAAGCCAAGGCTCTCGAAGCGCAGGGTAAAGAGATCATTCATTTGGAAATCGGGGAACCGGATTTCGATACACCGTCAAATATTACCGAAGCGGCGATCAAAGCGCTTCGTGAAGGATGGACGCATTACGGTCCGGCGGCTGGACTGCCCGAACTCCGCCAGGCTATCGCCCAATACATCGGCGCAACGCGCCGTATTGAAGTCTCACCGGATGAAGTCGTCGTGACGCCGGGTGGCAAACCGATCATCTTCTTTCCGATTCTCGCGCTCGCGCAAGAAGGGGATGAAATCATTTATCCCAATCCCGGATTTCCGATTTATGAATCGATGATCAATTTTGTCGGCGCGAAAGCCGTTCCGCTGAAAATCAGTGAGGAAAAAGATTTTCGTTTCGACATCCATGAATTGAAATCGAAGATCAATTCGAGAACCAAAATGGTCATCATCAATTCGCCGGCCAATCCGACGGGCGGCGTTTTGAGCGAGCAGGACATTCGTGACATTGCGGATTTGGTCAAACAGTATAATTGCTACATCATGTCGGATGAGATTTACAGCCGGATTCTTTACGGGCATCAACATCACAGCATCGCGTCTCTGCCGGGAATGAAAGAGCGTACGATCATTCTCGACGGATTTTCAAAAACGTATTCGATGACCGGCTGGCGCGCAGGTTACGGCGTGATGAATAAAGAACTCGCTGCGATGGTGACGAAACTAATGACCAACAGTAATTCATGTACGAATAGTTTTGTTCAACGCGCATGCGTGGAAGCTTTGAGAGGGCCGCAGGATTCGGTTGAGAAAATGGTAAGTGAATTCCAGCGCCGTCGCGATTTTATGGTGGACGGATTAAATAAGATCAAAGGCTTTTCATGCAAAAAGCCGTTGGGCGCTTTTTACGTATTTCCCAACGTCACGAAAACAGGTATGGATTCGCGTAAATTGGGAGATTATCTGTTGAATGAAGCCGGCGTTGCGGCATTGTCAGGCACGGCTTTTGGCGATTACGGACAAGGTTATTTACGGTTTTCGTATGCGAATTCGATCGAAAATATTGCGAAAGCATTGGAAAGAATTAGCCGCGCTATTGAAAAACTTTGACGAGCTTCTTCGGAGGGAGTTCAAAAGCTGTTGAACGAATTAACTGAATTTTCGAATATTTTGCCTCGAGCATTCTTACTTTAAAAAATCGGAAGTAGATTGGATTTTTAAAATGTCTTTTTACTTTTTCGATTTTAATTTTTTGATTTTATTTTGGAGAACTAAAAAGTGGCTACAACAACTGTTACAAAAAAAACTCCGTTCTACGATAAACACGTGGCGGCGGGGGCCAAAATGGCGGAGTTTGCCGGCTACTGGATGCCGATCCGATATGACGGCGATATTGCCGAGCATCAACGCGTGCGCACGAATGTCGGCGTTTTTGATGTGTCGCACATGGGCGAATTTTATGTGACCGGCGACGGCGCGCTGGATTTTCTTCAGCAAGTGACGGTCAACGATGTATCGAAGCTGGCTGTTTATCAGGCGCAATATTCCGCTATGTGCAAGCCGGACGGCGGAATTGTCGACGATCTGATCGTCTATCGGTATCCCGATAAATTTATGCTGGTCGTGAATGCGTCCAACATGGAAAAAGATTTTAATTGGCTGCAATCCAATTGCCCGAAGAACGTGAAATTGGAAAATGCCAGCGATAGGATTGCGTTGCTGGCCGTGCAAGGGCCGAATGCGCTTGCCGTCGTTCAATCGCTGACGAAAGTCAACGTGCCGGCGATCAAATTTTACTGGTTTGCTGAAGGAGAACTTGACGGCGTATCTATGACGATTTCCCGAACCGGTTATACCGGCGAACGTGGGTATGAATTATATTTCGATGAAAAATATGCCGACCAAATCTGGAATGCCGTAATGCGCGCCGGCGAAAAATTCAATATCGGTTTGGCCGGCCTGGGAGCGCGTGATACGCTGCGATTGGAAATGAAATATTGCTTGTATGGCAATGACATCGATGAGACGACGCATCCGCTTGAAGCCGGGTTGGGTTGGATTACTAAATTAAACAAAGGCGAATTTCTCGGCAAAGACGTGATGGTCAAAGCCAAAGCTGAAGGCCTCAAGCGAAAGTTAATCGGCATTGAAGTCGAAGGAAAGATACCGGCACGGCATGGATACGACGTTTTAAAAAACGGAAAAATAATCGGACAGGTTACCAGCGGCACGTTTTCTCCGTCATTACAGAAAGCGATTGCGATGGCGTATGTCGAAACGCCGTATGCTGAAAAGGGCACCGCACTGACCGTTAACGCCCGTGGCCGAGAATTGTCCGCCAAAGTCATCCCGACGCCTTTTCACAATGGCGATCCAAGCAAAGATTAATATCCAAGAATCAAAAATATGAATGACAGCAGTTCTACATCTGCTGTCATTCATTTTTTAAATACGATTACATGAGTTCGAAGAAAAAAAACATTTCCAAAAAACCGACGGCCAAGACACCGCAAAAACCGCCGCCGCCAAAAGGTTTGAATCTCAGTACCAAACTCAAAGAAGAGATTCTTGGAATTTTGACGATGGCGTTGTGTGTGCTCATGATGCTCGCGGTCATCACGCATCGCTCGCACGAGCAGCCGGATACAATCATGGACTTGTGGCGTACGGATCGATTGTCGAATATGCTGGGATTAGTCGGCGCCTTTGTTTCGTATTATGTGGTGACGTATTCGTTCGGGTATGCTTTTCTTGCGTTTCCAATTTTATTTTTTGTTTACGGCTGGCTGATCTTGACGCACAAAAGCATTCTTCACGCCAATCGGTTTGCATTTTACATTCTGACGTTAATGGTTTTGGTTTCAGTATGGACGGCGTTGCCGTTCGCCGTAGGCCATCAGGCTAACTGGGAATTAAGCGGGCTTCTGGGCGGGATGCTTTCGCAGAAATTGTATGAATGGCTCGGCGGTTTTGGCAGTATCACGTTGTGGGTAATTTTTTCGCTTGTATGGCTGATCATGGTCACACGGGTGAGCATTGCCGATCTTACGCCGGCAATTATAAATCTGGTTAAATCGGTTTTTCGTAAAACTGCCGACTTGTTTATACGATTCCGTCATCGTCAAAGGCAATTGTACGATGAGACGCCGGTTGAACCTGACAAAACTCATGCTGACGACGGCACTTCGGACACGCCGTTAGTTCCCGTTTATTTGCAAACCAAAGAAGCTAAGGCGCAAAATCAAACGGCAGTTCCGGTTACCGACGACAAACTGAACGGCGAACCGACGCTGACAACGCAGAAAAAAACGGAACCTGTACAAGAAACGGTTGCGGAAGTCAATACGGATGAAAAACAAGTCGATTTGCCCAAGAAACATGTGAACAATTTTGATTCGGGATTAGACACGGGACTGATTAATGACTTAAAAACAATCGGGCGCGTGGATAAACAATTCGTCGTTCCACCGATTGATTTTTTGCAGGATGAAAATCCATCCGAACAAAAAGACATTACAACGGATTCATCGGTTAATACTAAATCGCCCGAAGATGAGAAGAAAATTAACGAACAGCCAGTCGAGGAATTGTTGGCTCTGAATGATACGGATTTCAAAAATCTTGCCCGAAATGTATTCGAACAAGAGCACGCGCATGTTGATCTCAATGAAAAGCCAGAAGAATCAAAAATAGAACCCACATCCACGCGGAAAACAACCATCGAATTGGATGAGTCCGAAAAAGAGAATACGTCCGATCAGATCAAAAAAATTCTAAAAGAAGAAAAGCCTTTGATCGATGAGACGAATACGCTGTTTTCCGGCAAAGAAAAGCCAAGCATTTTAGATGATCCGGACATTCCGAAAGATTCTTCGCTTGAGCCGGTTAAATCCAAAGCCAAACCCGTCGAAAAAGTTATCGATTTCGATAAAGGCAATCAGGCCGCGCGCAACAAATATCGTTATCCTTCCCTGGATCTTCTCGAAGTCACGAAGGAAATGGAAAAATTGTCTGAGGAGGATATACGTGAACTCGACGCAAAAATTAACCAAATTATCACGACGCTTTCGGAATTCGGCATCGACACGCGGGTGACGTCGACTGAATATGGCGGCCCTGTTTTGGCAATTTATCAATTAGCTCTGCCATCGGGACTCAAAATTTCAAAGATCACAGGATTGGAAGACGAACTGGCGATGGCCATGAAAGTCAAGTCCGTGCGTATTGTTCCGCGCACGGATAAAGGCACGATCCAGGTTGAAATTCCAAAACCTCGCGCGACGCCGGTGTTGATCCGCAGTTTGTTTGAAGATCGCACATTCAAACAGGCCAAACAAAAGTATCGGCTCGGACTGGCTCTTGGCAAAACCATCGACGGAGCCATTCATTTCGAAGACCTCGCCAAAATGCCGCACCTCTTGATCGCGGGAACAACTGGTTCCGGTAAAAGCGTCGGCGTCAACTCGATGATCACGAGCCTGCTGTATCAATTCGACCCGTCGGAAGTCAAATTTGTGATGATCGATCCGAAAAAAGTTGAACTGGCTCTGTACCGTAATTTGAAGAATCATCACCTGATTTGTTTGCGCAATCAGAATAACGAGATTATCGAAGACGTTATTACCAAACCTGAAAATGCCAAATTGATGCTCAAGGCGCTAGTGGAGGAAATGGAAACCCGGTATGAAAAACTGGCGCACGCGAATGTTAGAAATCTTGAAGATTATAATCGCCGGTGGGCCGAAGGAAAATTGCCGGACGACGAAAAGTTCGATCATTATAAATTGGAATACATCGTGGCGATCATTGACGAATTGGCCGACCTGATGATGACGGCGGCGCGTGAAGTTGAAACGTACATTACCCGGCTGGCGCAGATGGCGCGTGCGGTCGGTATTCACTTGATTGTGGCGACGCAACGGCCGTCGGTGGACGTTTTGACGGGCTTGATCAAGGCCAATTTTCCTGCGCGTATAGCGTACCAAGTGCGGAGTAAAATCGATTCGCGGACGATTCTCGATATGGGCGGCGCGGAACTTCTGCTTGGGAAAGGTGACATGCTGTATTTGCCGCCGGGGCACATGCCGATCCGTATCCAGAATGCTTTTACATCGACTCAGGAGACCGAGCAAATTGTCGATTTTATTGGCAAGATGCCGGCATTTCCGAGACGCGATTTTGTGATGCGCGAAGAACCGAAAGAGGATGTGAATGGCGAAATGGAAGCCGGCGCTTTTGATACGCTATTTAATGAAGCATTGGAAATCGTAGTGAAACATAATCAAGGATCGGCTTCACTATTACAGCGCCGCTTGAGCATTGGTTATGCCCGTGCGGCCCGCATTGTGGATCAATTGGAAAGAATGGGTATTGTCACGGCACAGGATGGAGGCAAAGCCCGGCAAGTGCTGATCACTGAAGACCAAATCCCCATGTATCGCGTTTGATTATTTTATGTTTGAAATTTTAATTGTCTGAATGAGCTTTAATTTGTATAATACGGCGCCAATAAAGGAGTTCACATCGTGCATTATCGGCTGATTTATCTTGTGTTAGCAATCGGTTTCCATTCGCAGGTTTCCGGGCAACAAGCCAAGGAAATTATTCAAAAAGCTCAGGATCGCTACAAAAAAATCAAAAGTTTTTCCATTGCATTCGATTATCATTTCAAATGGAAATTGACGGGAAAAAATCAAAGCCTGCAGGGAAAACTATATTTCAAAAAAGAAAATAATATTCGGTACGAACTCGGGCAGCAATTGAATATTACCGATGGTGAAACGGTCTGGCAGTATTCGGAAGTTAACAATCAATTGATTATCGACAACTTGCAGAAGAAAACGAAAAGCCTTTTTATGCCCAGGTATTTACTCTTCGAATATCTCGATAAATTTGTAGCCGAAGTGATCCAAACCGAAACGATCAAAAATCGCCCGGTATATGTTTTAAAAATGAATCCGAAAGACAAAGACGATTTTGTACAAAGCATGAAAGTTTGGATTCCATCCGATTCATGGATTACGGAAAAAGTCGAATATCAGGATTTGGAAGGCAATACTATTTCCTACGAATTTACCCATATCGAACTTGATCAGACACTTGATCCGAAGCTATTTGCTTTTAAAGCGGAGGCTGGCATGGACATCATCGATCTTCGGTGAAGGAGCTTGCGGTTGAAGAAAAAATTGTGGTTGCTGTTCAATATTTCAATCAGTGTTGTATTTATTTGGATGGCGTTGCGTGGGATTGATTTCAATGAACTTTCGCATTCGTTCAGAGGGATAGTTTTCTCGTATGCGATTGCGGCGGTGCTGTTCAATTTGTTCAGTTGCTGGCTTCGTGCGGTTCGGCTTCATTACATGACCCTTCCGATTCAACGCGTAAAAATTATGAATTACTTTGCATCGGTCATGATCGGTTTCATGGTGAATAATATATTGCCGTTTCGGTTAGGCGAATTGATGAGGGGCTATGCTTTGAAAAAAAGTGACGGCATGTCGTTTTCAGTATCCATGGGCATTATCGTGGTAGAACGTATTATTGATGTGATGTCTCTTTTGATTATTTTCGGAGTTTTGACTTTTTTTTATCCATTTCCGGAGTGGGTCAAAAGCGGCGGTCTTCTGGTAACCGTAGTTGTCGTCATTGTAATCGCTGTCCTAGTCATGATGATCCAGCGAACAGAAGTGACTTTACGAATGTTTTATAAAATAATCGCCGTGGTTTCCAAGGAAGCCGCACAAGGCAGCAACCGCCTACTGACGTCGTTTCTTACCGGTGTGCGTTTTCTTCATGATTTTAAAAATTATGTTTGGATCTCATTAATGACGTTTTTGATTTGGACTATGTTTACCGTTTCGATATTTTCAATGTTTTATTCAATGAATCTGCAATCGGAAGGTTTAGGAATGTTTGAAGCCGGAGTGTTTATGGTATTTACCTGTTTTGCGATAATGATTCCCGCGGCGCCTGGCTACGTCGGTACTTTTCATGAAATTGCCAAACAAAGTTTATTGCTGTTTGGTATTGATAAAGAAAAGGCTCTAGGATTTGCCATCATCGTTCACGCGCTAAATTATATCTCGATAACCGGAGTGGGTTTTGTTTACTTTCTTCGCAGCAATTTACAACTGAAACAGGCGTTGTCCAATTCTGTTGAGGATCGATCCAATTTAGATACGGCATCAGAACTGATTAATTGATGAATATTTGAAAGATATTTTGAAAGATTGTATGCGCCGAATTTTTTATCTGCTAGTGGTTATTCTCCCGATTAAAGTTCTTTTTTCCCAACAAACAGTGCAAGATACTGTTACGAAAAGCAGTTTTCAGAAAAACGAACGAAGAATCCGGGCGGGAGATCAGTTATTGATCACAGTGTACGGGCACGATGAATTGCCAAAAGTTGTTCGGGTAGAGCAGGATGGTACTTTGAAGTATCCTTTCATGAAAGACGTGAAAGTAGACGGATTGACTATTGCGCAATTGACCAATGTGTTGTCGGTACGGCTGTCACAATATATTGGCGGACGCGCTGAGGTCATCATTTCATTTGCTCAAGAGGAAATGATTGAAGTTGTGGTTTTGGGCCAGGTAGGAACTCCAGGGGCTCACAAAATGCCGCAAAATAATA
>JABWBZ010000088.1 GCA_013359335.1 bacterium | reverse complement strand
ATTCGAGAACAACGTTTATTCAAAATTCAAAAAAATAATGTCCGTCACCCCACCCTCAATCCCTCCCCTTCAAGGGGAGGGTCAGGGTGGGGTTGGTATCCAACATATATCTTGGCGGAGAATTTAAAAGATATCATTACTCAAAATTCAAAATCATGCCCGCCATAAAATTTCTTCCCGGCATGCGGTAACGCTCGATCTCTTCGTATTGCTTATTCGTGATATTATTGACGCCAAGATAGACCGAATGATGCGCCATGAATTTCCAACTGAATTTAGAATTGATGATGAAGTACGCGCCGGGCTCACTGCCCGGGTAAATTGAAACTTCTTTGATGGCGCTGTTGTAGCGGCCATTCACGTTGAATGCCATAGCGCCGTACGTGACGTCGGAGGTGAAATTAAATGAATGTTTGATTTTGTAAGGCAGGTTATGATTGCCGCGGGCGTAACCGACGTCGTTTTGTCCGGCGTTTTTGGAAACGTCGCGCGCATCGAGGTACGTGTATCCGATCGTCGCCGTATAATACCGCTTACACAAAATTTGTGTATTCAGTTCGACGCCGCGCATCCGCGCCCGCGCAAGATTTTGAACTTCGTAAAGTAGTCCTTGATTGGGCACCTGCACGTACGCGATCAGGTTTTTGTACTCATTCCAGAAAAATGAAATATCGTAATGCGTGTATTCGGTGATTTTGAATTTCGTCCCGAGTTCGAACGACGCAAAAAGTTTTTCCGAGCGCAGGTTGGGACTCTGCCTGAAACTGATGCCGCCGCCTTGCTCGTATTGAATATACCGCTCCGCGATCGATGGATTTCGGAAAGCCTGCGCGAATAAAGTTCGCACCGACCAATCCGGGGTGATGGAGTAGACCATGGAAATTTTCGGACTGAAATTGCCTTCGGAATAACCGTTGACGATCGTATTGTAATCGTAGCGCATGCCGAGCGTCGTGATGAGCTTGGAATGCAGTTTGATTTCGTCCTGAATATAACCGGCGAGATTGGAGGCTTTGTGCTTGCCGTACAAAACATCGGCTGGCCGTGCGTCGATGAAATCCGCCTGAACGTCGGCGCCCGCAATCAGGTAATGATTGCTGCCCCAGTAGTAATCGAGTTGCGTGACATTGCCCACGCGGCGGGTGCGGATCGTTTCCTTGCCAATCGTTTCGTTGATATTCGACGGATTATCGGGATCGTTCCAGAATGTGTATTCGCAGTAATTCTGATAATAATAAAATCGCGTGGAATATTTGACAGAGACGCTCGGGATCGCGTAGTAATATAAATCGCTGCTGATCTCGTAACGTTTTTGTTCGTTGTCTTTTTTGGCGTCGCCGACGTTGTAAGGCTGGAGAAACGAACGCCACGTGCCGGGATAGCCGTTGTCGATCAGGTTAAAATTAGCCGACCATTGCATATTCCGGTTGTTTGAAAAATTTTGCATGAGCTTGGTATACACGCTGTACATGTTGAACGCGGTATTTTCTTTGTGGCCGTCGTTGGACTTGCGTCCTAAATCGAAGAGGTATGAAAAATTGCCGACTTTTTGTTGATGCGAAACTTCGATGGTATTGAAATCGCCGAAGGCGTCGTAGCCGGTATATTTCGGCGCTTTATTGTAAAAGCCGTATTCGGTGTGAATTTTGGTGTACGGTTTTCCCAAAGGTTTTTTGGTGATGACGTTGACGACGCCGCCCATTGCGCTGGAGCCGTAGAGCGAGGAGTACGCGCCTTTGACGACTTCGATGCGTTCGACGGAATTGGTCGGAACGAGGTTCCAGAGTGCGCCGCCGGATTCCGGGCTGAGCGCAGGACGTCCATCGATGAGCAGCAGCACGCGATTGCCCACGCCGGCGCCGGCCACTTCGGATGAACCGCGGATGGAGACGGCCTGGACGTTGGAGGAACTGGAGCGCGTGATCTGTACGCTGGGCGCGGTTTCGATCGCCTGATCGAACGTCGCAATGTTTTTCCGATGCATGTCCTCGGCGCTGATCACGCCGACGCTCGCGGGCGCAAGTACGGCGGTTTGCTCTTTCCGCGAGGCGGTGATGACGATGTCTTCGGAACGAATAGGGGATTCGGATAATTCGATGCGAAGTTCCGTATGTTGGTTGGGAACGATGCTGACGTTGTCGAGCGTCTGCGTATCGTAGCCGATAAACGAAGCGCGTACGCGATACATCCCGGGCGGAACGCGGATAATGGTGAATTGCCCATTTTCGTCGGTTACGTCGCCGAGCACGGTGCCGATAATCGTGACATTCACATACGACAAAGGCTCGCCGTTGACGGAATCGAAAACTTTGCCGGTGAGAACACCTTGTTCTTTTTTATCGTCATCCCGCGTAATGATTTCAGATAATAATGTTTGTGAAACGGCGCCGGAATAACCGATGAGTATATACCAAACGATTTGTAAAATTCGGGTCACGATTGTTATGTCTGCTTTGAACTTTTCATTCGCGAAATTTTATTGTTTCGAAGTGAGAAGAAGCAGGTCGTTGAGCGCAGTCTGATGCCTGAGGCACATCCTCCGGAGGCGGACACCGTCAGCCATCGGCTGAGAAACGACCATACATCACACGTGCTCATTTCGGTTCCGCTCGATGAGCACGTGTGGCCTTCCAATAAAAAATTAAATCACAATTACTGAAACCACTGATTGACAAAGCCGAAATTCGCAACAAAATTCAATTCAAGATTATCGCCTTTTTCAACGGTTATAGCGACCGGCGCCGGATCGGTAAGATTCAGCGGAGGAAATGGTAAAAGTAAACCGCTGCTGACTTGATTCGGATTATTCCAGTACACGCCCAAGGTCGCTGTTTTTTGTGTCGCCGATACGTTACGATTGGTTCTGAATCCGACGGCAAGCGCGGAATACGTTCCTGGTTCGACTTCAATGCTATATTCGTAAGTCGAGTCACCTGCGACGCGCGTAAGGATAACGGGATTTTGCGCATTGTACGGCGCGCGTTGCGGAGTGCGAACGCCTCCGGCTTCAATCCAAACCGAGTCTTCAAAAATCGTGACTTCAACTAATCCACTGTCTTCATCGGCTTTGGTGCCCGTACCGCTGGCCTTCCACACATCGACATTTTTAAATGTGATCGTTCCGTGAATCGTTGCCGTGTCGGGTTTATCGTCATCGCATCCGATCATATTGAGTGCAAATACACTCAATGCTAACAGTAAAGCGTAAGTCTGTCTCATCGATTCTCCTTGAAGGTTATGTGAAATTTAGTTGTACATTTTTTTATTTTTTTCGACGTCATGAATTTATGTGACGAATGCTCATAAGTCAATATGAAGAGTCAGCTAAAATTCAATTTTACACAAATTTGACAAAGCATTGTACTGCCACTGGGTTACAAAGGCGCGAAGCGTAATGAAAATTTAAATTTCATGCTTGGGGTGGGATTACTTCTTTTGAGCGTTAGTACGGAAGTTGGGTATTATTTCGATAGAGCAAAATCTACTGCGGCTTTAGCGTGAATGACCGTCGTGTCGAATACCGGAACGGGGCATTCGTTGGGTTTGATCAAAAGCGGAATTTCCGTACAGCCGAAGATCATGCCTTTGGCGCCTTGCTGCAGCAAACGAGCGATGATTTCCAAGTAACGCTGTTTGGTTTCTTCGTGAAAAATATTTTTAGTCAATTCACCGAAAATCGATTCATGAATGAACGTCCTTTCCGATTCATTCGGAATGACTGGCTCGATGCCAAGTGACCTCAAACGTTCCGTAAAAAAAGGCTGCTCCATTGTAAATTTAGTTCCGAGCAATCCGGTTTTGGTTATTTTTTTTTCAGCGATAGCGGTTGCCGTCGCGTCAACGATGTGAATCAGCGGAATGGAAATAGATTCCTGAACGTCGTCGGCGATGATATGCGTTGTATTGGAACACAGAGCGATACAATCCGCACCGGCCGATTCAAGGCGTTGGGCCGCATGGATAAATATTCCGGCAATTTCCTGCCATTCGTTTTGATCCGCCAGCATTTTGAATTCGTCAAAATCGATCGAGTACAAAAGAATTTTTGCCGAATGAAGATTGCCAAGACGCTCGTTGGTCAATTGATTGATGATTTTGTAATATTCAATCGTGGAGACCCAGCTTGTTCCGCCGATTAATCCGATGGTTTTCATTTTTTTGTTAACATTTTATTTGTTTCAGGTAACCATAAGCATCACAGCGTAATTTCCCGCTGCAGGAATTCAATAAACTGATCGAAATATCCGGCATGCGGCTTATCGCGCAGCGTCGCCACGTAGTGTTTTCGTTTCAAACCGTTTTTACCGATTTTCACCGTCTTCAATGCGCCGTTATGCAGATAAGGTTTCAAGGCCCATTGAGCCATGACGACAACGCCCATTTCCGCTTTGACCATTTCGATCGATGCCTCCGTGAGCGGAACGACGGTGACTTTTTTGGGCGTGATACCGGCCGGCTCGAGTACGGCTGCATGAATCGTCACCGTTTCCATCGGCAGTGAATGTACGATCAGATTTTCACCGGTAAAGTCTTCGGCAACAATAAATTTTCGTTTCGCCCACGCGTGCGAGTCGGGCACTACGGCCACCATTTCGTCTTGAAATAATTCAATGTAATCAATATGATCGTTTTTAACCGGATCGCTTGTAATCGCCACGTCCAGCGTTCCATTCAATAATCCTTGAATCGGATAATGCGTGGCTTCGACGACGATTTTGAGTTCGACGTTCGGATAGAGAAGATGAAACTGGCGCATGAGCGACGGCAGCCAGTGGTAACTCGTGTAACATTCGGTGCTGATTTTAATTTCGCCGGATTCGCCGTAAATCATTTTTTTAATTTCGTGATGCGTCTCATCCATTTTTCCAATGACGTCGTTCGCCAGGGCGTATACTTTTTCTCCGGCTTTGGTCAGAATCATTTTCTTATTGATGCGAAGAAAAATTTTCGTTCCAAGCTGGTATTCCGCTTCTTTCAATTGATGGCTCAGCGCGGATTGCGTCAAATGCAGTTTGTCCATCGCCTTGGTAAGGCTTCCTTCCTCGACGATAAATTTAATCAAACGGAGATGGCGTATTTCCATAAATCCTCGCGAATGTTTCAATATAATGGAATTTATATTTTCAAGCATCATGAAAAAAAATGATGATGTTCATGATGAAGATTCGTTTTCTTTCCGGGCTGCGGAACGGTATCTTCATGGCGTTCGTTAACCAAACAAAGGAGCGTATCATGAATGAGCGAATTGATTTTTTCCAAAGCAAGCTGAGTTTCGAAACCGATCCGGCGGATTTATTTGAAGCGCTTGAAAGAGGCGAATCCATTGTTGTCGTCGATGCGCGGCAGCCGGAAAATTTTGAACGTGAGCATATTTCCGGCGCGATCAATTTTCCCCATCGCACGATGAATGCCGAATCGGTTAAGTTTTTGGACAAAAGTAAGCTGTACGTGACGTACTGCGATGGCATCGGCTGCAATGCTTCCACCAAAGGCGCGCTGAATTTGTCCAAACTTGGGTTCACCGTCAAAGAATTGATCGGCGGCATCGAATGGTGGAAACGCGACGGTTTTACAACGGAAGGAACTTTGGCACAGGTGCGCCATGCAAAAATTGCATGCGGGTGTTAATGAAATTTGAAGAAAAGTATAAAAAAGTGTAAGTATTCATCCTTTTGAGATACTTATTTTGGAAAGACCATCTAATATCTCAGGAGATTTTATGAAAAAAAGCTTATTAATTTATGTCATGGCATTTATGACCCAAATGGGGTGCAACGACAACGGATCGAAGAAAGAAGAATGCGGGGCGACAACTTGTTTCACCGAAGCCAATAACTGGAAGATGGCTGTTTCGACGGATGGTAGGCTTGGTTACGATCAATTTGATCTGGATAATAATGCGGACGATCATGGAGGATTTTTGAATATCGGTTCAATCTCACGCGAAATTCTCATCGGCGGAGGCATTGTCATAGGCGCTACCAAAAGCGGGGGCGCTTCCGTTTCGATGGCCGCCTATACCAGTGAATTTTCACAGGGAAGAATTTTGAATTCTACCCCTGCTTCCATTGACAATCTCAATTTCTCGGATGATTCGTTGTCGAAAGTGTTTATTATCAATCAAACGCATTCCGGATTTTCGTGGGATAACTGGCCGGACTGGGCAGGGGCACCGACTGTAGATGGGAATCCACAGTTGATCTCTTCCGAAGACAGTTGGGTTGTTTTCCATGATGCTGATTCCGTTGCGCATCGTGACATTGATGCGAACCCTGTTTTGGGTATTGAAGTGAAACAAAGCACTTATGCTTTTACTGGCACGACCGTGGATAATGTTTTGTTGGTTCGGTGGCGGGTTACGAATAAGAGCAATATCGATTATCCTGATATGTACGTTGGACTATGGATAGATCCTGATATGGGAGATGTGAATGATGATTTACTTGCTTCTGATACGACACGCAATATGTTGGTAGTATATAATGGACAAGACTGGTCTTCCAAAAATACGGCTGTGGGTTGGATGCCTTTGTACGCCAGCGGTGAAGGCTCGTCCGTTAAGCCGGCAGCAATGATTAAATATCTGAAGAATATTGATGAAGCAAGAGCGGACAATGGCCAATTTAATCTGCTCAAAGGTTTAAATGGTGACGGGAGTGCGAGAACCAATGTTGCAAGCAATCATCCCACATACGATTATCCCGGTGATCCGGTAACCGGAACTGGAATTTTAGATACAACGGGATTGGATATTCGGGTATTGTTGAGCGTCGGGCCTGTTTCACTTAATGCAGGTCAAACGAAAGAATTTGTGTTTGCCGTTTTGGCCAGCCCCGGTTCCGATCGGCTTGATGCAATTATCAACTTACGGACAACGGCTGATGGCTTACGGCAATTATTTATCTCGTCGATACAACCACAGTTGGGTTTATAAAACTACGTTATCAAAAGGCGATACGTGTATTCCGTACAAAATTCGCCTTTGTAAGGAACGTCGCGATCTTCTTTTTCGAAATTGAAACGAAGGCTTTCCAAAAGCTTGATGGACGCTGCGTTGCGCGCATCGGTCAGGCCGATGACGGCGTTCGTACTTAAAGTTTCATGAAGGTAGTTTATTAAACCGGACAGAGCTTCGCGGGCAAATCCCTGGCGCTGATAACGGGCGTTTAAGGTTGCACCGATATGCGCGCTGTGATCGGAGTGGAGTTGTACAGCCAAATCGCCAATGAGTTTGCGATCGGCTTTTAATTCGACGCCTAATTGCGTCCATTGATCGTCGTCGGCGATTCTCCGCTCTGCCTGTTCGAGAAGAAATGCCCGCGCTTCCGCTTCATCCCATACTCCAAATCCTTGCCATTTGACCACCTCCGGATCGGAGCGATAATCCAAAAAATCACCGAGGTCATTTTCCGATAACGAGCGAATGAATAAGCGTTCGGTTTCGAAATACAACATATTTCCAAAACATCCTTTCAGGAATTTTTATAACAATTTTTCTCCGTTGGTTTCAAAATACCGCAAATTAAATTTAGTTGCTATTATTCATTGATCATTGTTCATTATACATTGTTGCGGGAAACTTTTAAAACGAACTGACGTTCAATCCTGCGCCAATCGTTATTTTTAATCCAGCTTGTCTTATTTATTTAGCAAAAAAGGAGGAGTGATGAAAAAACTATGGATTGTGTCTGTCTTTACGGTTGTATGGATGTGGATGGCTTGCAGTCAACCGGCATCTAAATCGGTTCTGAGTATCGACCGTAAAAATCTGGATACCACGGTTTCCCCCGGCACGGATTTCTACCAGTATGCCAACGGCGGATGGCTCAAAAATAATCCCATTCCCGAAGCATTCGGATCGTGGGGCAGTTTCAATGAATTGCGCGATCAAAATAACATCAAATTGCACGATCTGCTTGAAGGAGCGATGAAGGCGAATGCGCCGAAGGGAACCATTAAACAAAAAATCGGCGATTTTTACGCGAGCGGCATGGACAGCGCCGGAATAGAAGCCGCCGGTTTGACTCCGCTGGCCGGTGAATTTGCACGTATCGATGCGATCCAGAGCGGATCGGATCTGCAGGACGTTATCGCGCATCTGCATCATTACAGCATGGCGCCGATGTTTAATTTTTATTCCGATCAGGACGCTAAAAACAGCAACGACGTCATCGCGCAGGCAACCCAAGGCGGGTTGACGCTGCCGGAGCGCGATTATTATTTCAATATGGACGATAAATCAAAATCGATTCGCGCGGAATTTCTCACGCACATGAAAAAAATGTTTACGCTGATGGGACAAGATTCCGTCACGGCTGAAAAGAACGCGCAAACCGTGATGAACATCGAGACCCGGCTGGCGAAAGCATCGATGACGGTCGTCGAGCAGCGCGATCCGAATGCTACTTATCACAAGATGACGATCGAGGAAGTATCCAGGCTTACGCCGAATTTCACCTGGACCAAATACCTCGCATCCGTCGGACTCGGCGAGGTCCAATCGCTGAATGTTGCTCAACCGGAATTTTTCAAAGAAGTCAATGCGATGCAGACCGCGGTGTCGCTCGATGACTGGAAAACGTATCTGCGCTGGCACGTGATCAATATGGCCGCGCCGTATCTTAATCAGGCTTTTGTCGAACAAAATTTCAAATTCAACGGAACTGTGCTTACCGGCCAGCGGGCGCTGCAATTGCGCTGGAAGCGTGTCAGCAATACAGTCGATCAACGCATCGGTATGGCGCTGGGGCAATTGTACGTCGAGAAATATTTTCCGCCGCGCGCTAAAGCCAAGGCCAATGAAATGATCGGCAATCTGAAAGCGGCCATGAAAGATCATATCGAAAAACTCGAATGGATGACGGACAGTACTAAAGCCAAAGCGCAGAAAAAACTCAGTACATTTGCCGTTAAAATCGGATATCCCGATCAATGGCGCGATTATACAGGATTGGAAATCGACCGCGGCTCGTACATTATTAATATCATGCGGGCGGATTCGTTTGAATTTCGCCGCCTGATGGCCAAGGTCGGCAAACCCGTCGATCGCGAGGACTGGGGCATGACACCGCCGACCGTCAACGCATCGTATAACCCCGGACTCAATACGATTACATTCCCGGCCGGTATTCTGCAATGGCCGTTTTTCAATCCCGATGCCGACGATGCGTTCAACTACGGCTGCATGGGCGCAGTGATCGGACACGAAATCACACATGGGTTTGACGATGAAGGCCGCCAGTACGACGCGGAAGGCAATCTTAAAGACTGGTGGTTGCCGGAAGATGAAAAACAATTTAATCTTCGCGCTAAATTGGTCGAGGAACAATTCAATCAATTCGTTGCCGTCGATTCGCTGCATGTAAACGGCAAATTGACGTTAGGTGAAAATCTTGCCGATCTGGCAGGACTGACGATTGCCTACGATGCGATGAAAAAATCGATGGAAGGCAAACCCGCTCCGGCAAAAATCGACGGTTTTACAGCCGAGCAAAGGTTTTTCCTCGCGTGGGCGCAAATCTGGCGCGTGAATATGCGCGATCAGACGCTGCGTTTGCTCGTCACGACCGATCCGCACGCACCGGGTAAATTCCGCGTCAACGGTCCGTTTGCCAATATGAAACAATTCCAGGAAGCCTTTGGCCTTTCCGATAACGATCCGATGATACGACCGGATTCGCTGCGCGTTGTGATCTGGTGAAATTTGTTTCTAAGTACAATCAAAAACCCGTGAGCAAAAGCCCACGGGTTTTTTGTTGTTAGGGAAGCCTGACATACGAATTTTTTTAAACAACTTTACAAACGATTTGATCGAGGTTGTGTTGGTCAGCCATTATTGGAATTTAAAACAATTTGATTGCATTCATTGTATTCTTTGAAAGAATGAATTAACTTATATGCGCCGGTACAATTCACAAAACGCGGGAGGAACCATGATTAGAAAGGTATTGATTCTACTTTGTCTGATTTCCATCATGGTACGTGCCCAGGATATTTCGTGGGTCAACGGAACATGGGAGGGAATAGGGTATCAGGCCAGCGTGAATTCAAGCTGGACGATCCGCTTTGAGGCTATGATCCGTACCAATAGTTTTTCAATCGCGTACCCCTCACTCGGTTGCGGTGGTAACTGGAGTTTATCCTCGATTGATGCAAATAAAATTGAATTCTTTGAGACGATCACTTATGGCAAAACTCAGTGTGTCGAGGGTGGAACAATCGTAGTGACGCGAGTGGACGGTCAATATGTGACCTTCACTTATTTCTTGCCCGGCACGCGCACGTTAGATGCTTTTTCGACGCTGAAGCGGGTTAAATGATTGGCAACAATATCCGATTGAAATTCCCTTGATTCGTGCGCTGTGAGGAATTAGATTGCACCATGTTTCGGTTCATTGCCTCGAAAATCCAAAATAAACTCATCGCCATTTTTTCGGTCTTCTGCCTTACAATTTTCAGTGTCAGCGGTATGCTGCATTATTGGTACACTGAAGACAGCCTCGATGAAGAATTGGGCAAAAAACTGCTTGCCGTCGCGCATGCGGCTACGTTGCAGATCAATACGGAGTTGGTATCGAAATTAACGCGCGGCGATGAAAACAGCCGGATCGACACCTGTCTGACCGGGGCGCCCGCCGGATTCGTGGCCAATGCACTCGACTGCAACGACCAGGACTCCACCCAAAACCCCGCCGCCGCGGAAGTCTGCGACGGGCTGGACAACGACTGCAATGGCCTGGCCGACGATTTACCTTTTTTCACCTACTATTTCGATAACGACGGCGACGGATTCGGCGACGAAAACATGCCGTTCGACACCTGCCTGACTGAAGCGCCCGCCGGTTTCGCGGTCAACGCCCTGGATTGCAACGACCAGGATTCCACGATCAACCCAGGAGTAACGGAAATCTGCGATGGTCTGGATAATGATTGTAATAACCTTCCCGACGACGGCTTGCCGGTTTTTCTGTTTTTCGCGGACAGTGACGGCGATGGTTTCGGCGCCATGGATGTGGTGAGCCTCTATTGCGAAAATGTGCCGCCGCCCGGCTTCGTTCCGGACAGCACCGACTGCGACGACACTAATCCGCTGGTCAATCCCGCGGCCCCGGAAATCGTGGACGGTATCGACAACGATTGCGATGGGATCATCGACACCGACGTTAGCACCTCGCAACCTATAGCCGCCGGCGTACAGGTGTATCCCAATCCTACCCGCGGTAACCTGACTATTTACGCCCAGGAAGGCGAGGAATGCGACATGACGCTCTACTCACCGGCAGGAGGGCTGCAATACCGCTCTTCATTATTTTTTACAGCGAACAGGATAGAAACAAACCTGCCGGATACGCCCGGAGGGGTTTACCTTCTGGTGCTCCGCCGGCTAAACACCGGACAGATGTGGCAACAAAAACTGGTGATTCTGGATTAGTGCAGTGTACTGACTTTTACCCTGAATTTGTTTTGTTAAACAAGGACAGGAGGATACTTTTGGGAAAAATTTAATTCCTATGAAAAAATCTGTTATCCTCCTGTTCTGCTCTTTTGCCGCTGTTTTTGCGGCCTTTGCTCAATCTCCGGTTCGTTGGCACAAAACAGTTCCCGGCGCAGTGCTCGGCGCCACCTATTGCCAGGTAACGCCCGATGGAGACCGGTTTTTACTGCACTCCAACCGGGACATCATTCAGATAGACCAGTATGGCACGGTAAGCGGTTACCTGAAATACCCCTCCTCGACCGCTCCCCATATCAACAGCGTTATTAAAAGAAATTCGGGTACCGGCGGCGCTCCGTATTTCCTGATGGTGCGGCGTACCGCTTCACCGGCGTTTCGGAACTATACCCTGACGGCGTACCGTCCGGGTTCAGGCGTTTTTCATGAAAAAGAATTTGTCGATTCACTGAGCGGCCTGATGCTGTCCAAACCCCGCGTGCTGGAATCAGACGATCAAAGCCTGCTGGTTTTCGGTCGGAAATTTTACCGGAAAATACAGTTTTCCGAAACGACAGGGTTCAGCGAAGAATGGTCCCGCCCGCTCGGTTTCGCGCCATCGGCAGTAATCCGGCAAGGCAACCTGTTCATTCTGGCCGATGAGGGAGGCCTTATAGTCGCCCTCGACGCCGACGGAAACACGGTTTGGGCCAGGCAGCACGACATACGGTTTCGGAACCTGAAAGCAACGCCGGACGGATTCATTGCTTGCGGTAGTTTAATAACGTCCAGCGACGGTAAAATCCTGAAACTGGACGCCAACGGCGAGG
>JABWBZ010000087.1 GCA_013359335.1 bacterium | reverse complement strand
AGGCCGATGGGATTGCGAATGCCTTCCTGCGTATCGACGATAAATTCCTGCGGAATGACATGGATAATTTCGCGGTCCATCGGCATGGTGATGGCTTTGGCCGCATCGATCACGCGTCGCACATCGTCGTCGGTGATTTCATGATCATCGCGCCCAACGGCAACGACCGCGTGGCTATTGATGCCGCGTACGTGATCGCCGGCGATGCCGACGTAGACGGACTTGGCCGTGATGCCGGCCATACGTTCCGCCTGTGCCATCGCTTTCCGGATTGAATCCACGGTGTGTTCAATATTGACCACCATTCCGCGTTTCAATCCGACCGACGGATGCGTACCGACGCCGAGCAATTTGATTTCTTTGTGGGTGACTTCGGCAATCAAAGCGGCAATTTTCGTGGTGCCGATGTCTAATCCAACGACTATATTATTTTCCATTGTAACACCTTTTGGGAAGGTTTTATTGACCATCGTGATTTTAACTTTTATTGCGAACTAAAATTTGGCCGTTAAAGCGTAAATCAATAACGCGAACATCTTTGCCGAGCCCCGATTGCCTGAAGTGTTGAAACGCAGCGGAAAGATAAATGACCGTTCGTACGAAATTTTGGCCGTCGATTTTGAAAGCGCATGATAAGTTATTGAGATACAGCGTAAAATCGTCGCGCGTCAGATTGATTTCTGAAATTTCATAATATAACGTTTCGTCCGTCGCGCGTGCCGTTTGCAGGAAATTCAAAACGGCTTTTATTTTTTCAGACGTAATCGTTTTGCCAGGATGCAACGCCGGCGCAAAACCCGTAATGACCGGAACATTGTAAACTAATTTCGGTTTCAATCGCGGCATGATTACGCCGTGGCGGTCGACGGCATACAATTGATCCGATGCAATGAAGGCTACCGGCGTTCGTTCTTCTACATTGATCACGACTGTGGAAGGATAACTCCGGCTGACGACGACGTTTTCAAATAATGGATTCAGTCTTACGCGTTCGGCCGCCTTGACAACATCCACTTGTGCCAAACGCCCACCCGTCGGAATATCGGCGAGTTGTTTGATTTCATCTTTCGTACTGATGAAATTGCCCTTCACTTCAATATTCTGAACCGTAAATAGCGGTGAATTGGCAACCCAGTCCTGCCAGTTGAGCAGAAGCAAACACGCAATCCCCAACAAAACGACGGCGGCAATTTTATAATGTCGTCGCTGCCGCATCATGGCTTCCGGATCGACAGGCGGTTTTTCCTTTTCATGTTTTTTTCGCGATGTTTCGTCCAGGTAAAATCCATCGGCAAAATCGCGGTTAATGATCAGGCGTTCCGGATCTTTTTTCAAAAATTCATTCGTATCAGTTTCCGAAATTGCAGAATCGTTGCTCGTTTCGGAATCAATTGTGAAAGAATCGGTCGTATTATTGTTGGATTTTCCCATCAAAATCGGATTATTGAATTCGCGCGACGATTCATCCAGTTCACCGGTATCCGATTGCGACGATTTCAAAAATGATGGTTCGTCCAAAATCGGTTTTTCGCCAAAGATTTCCATTTGCAGCAATTCGCGTTTTTTACGTATCATGCCAACCCCACGCTGTGTAATTCTTCAGAAGTGAATCCGACTAACTTAACTTCCAATTCGAGTTTAATTCCGAATTGTTTTTTTACAACGGCCTGCGTGTGCCGGATAATTTCCAAAACATCGGCGGCTTTGGCGTTGCCTTCATTGACAAAAAAATTCGCATGTTTTTCAGAAATGACCGCGCCCCCGCGTCGATAGCCTTTCAATCCGCACGCGTCGATTAATCGCGCCGCGTGATCGCCGGCGGGATTTTTAAAAACGCTCCCAGAACTCGGCAAATTGATCGGCTGTGTTTGCTGGCGGATTTTCATAAAATGTTTTCGTTTTTCAGTCAATACCGCTATATCTGTTTTTTCAAGTTGTAACGTCGCTGATAAAATGATGCGTGCCGGATCGTCAAAAGTTTTTACGTGGCGGTAGCTAAATTCAATTTTTGATTTCGGCCAAGTCTCGATCGAATCGCCGTCGAGAAAATTTACTGACACGGTTACGTCGAAAAACTCTTTACCATGACAACCGGCGTTCATTTTGATGGCGCCGCCGACGGTTCCGGGAATTCCGGCGAACATTTCAATTCCGCCTAAGCTTTTTTTTTCGCAATCCAAAACCAGCTTTGGAACCTGCACGCCTGCGCCCGCCGTGACTCGCATCTCGTCGAAATCTGTAAAAGAACAACATTCTGAAAGATCGATCACGACTCCGGAAATTCCTGAATCGCTCACAAGCAAGTTACTGCCTTTGCCTAATACAAAAACCGGCACGCCGTTAGACCGGCAATAATGAATAAGTTGAATCAAGGCGTCCGTCGTTTCAGGAATCGCATAGATTGAACAAGGGCCGCCGATTTGATACCACGTGTGCGCGCTGAGCGGCTCGTTTTCCGATAATCGGCCTTTAAAGAACGTTCGTATGTCACGAATGACCGTGACCGTATTTTTCAAATCAGTTTTCGTACCAATCTTCTTCCGATTTCAGTGATATCTCCGGCGCCCATGGTGATAACCACGTCGCCGTCTTGCATCATCTTCTCAATTTCGGCGTCCAACATATTTTTGTCCGGAACGTAAAAGGCATTCGGATGATGCTGTTGGATCGCTCTGTATAAAACTGTTCCATCGATTCCGGGAATCGGTTTTTCACGCGCCGCATAAATATTCGTCAGCAACACCATGTCGGCGTCGCCGAATGCAGTGGCAAACTCGTTCATCAAATCGCGCGTCCGTGAAAATAAATGCGGTTGAAAAACGGCGACGATGCGGTTTTTTTTCCAGCCTTTTCTTGCGCCGTTCAACGTCGCCTTGATTTCCGTCGGATGATGCGCATAGTCGTCGATAAACGTCACGCCTTTAACGGTGCCGAGTAATTCAAACCGCCGGCCGGTTCCCTGAAAATTTTCCAAACTTTGGCGAATCACGTCAAAGGGCAATCCGATTTCCAATCCAACGGCCGTAGCGGCCAACGCGTTTTTGACGTTATGGTCGCCGCTCAAATGGAGCCGAACTTCACCGTAATTTCTTTGTTCGTAAAGCACCGAAAAAGTCAGCGTCGTTTTTTCTTGGCGAATACGTTCGGCGCGTACATCGGCATGATCCACAAAACCAAACGTTTTGATCTGTTTGCGAATTATCGGAATAATTTCCGCAACGCGCGGATCGTCGGCATTTACAATTACTTTTCCGGTATCCGACGTTTGATTGGCAAATTGCGCAAACGTTTGCTGGATGTCGTTCAAATCTTTGTAACAATCGAGATGATCCGCTTCGACGTTATTGATCACCGCGATGTGTGAAAACAACGTCAGAAATGAGCGGTCAAATTCGTCGGCTTCCACAACGATCCATTCGCTGCGGCCTAATTTGGCATTGGTCTTCATGCCTTGTAAAATTCCTCCGACAAACATCGTTGGATCTTTTCCGGCTTGTTCGAGCATCAACCCCGTCATCGCCGTCGTCGTCGTTTTACCGTGCGTCCCACTGATACAAATTGCTTTTTTATTTCGCGTAAATTCACCGAGTAACTCGGCACGTTTCATTGTCGGAATACCACGGCGTTTCGCTTCGGCTAATTCCGGGTTGGAATCATTCACCGCCGAAGTATAAACCAGTAAATCGCATTGAACGTTTTTAGCGTCGTGGCCTTTATAGATTTTCACGCCGGCCGAAGCGAGGTGATCCGTGATCTCGGATAATTGATTATCCGAACCGGTGACGGTATAACCTTGTTGGTTCATGATTTCTGCAAGGCCGCTCATGCCGATCCCGCCGATTCCTACAAAGTGAATGGATTTAATTTTTTCGTTCATGAATGAGTTCAATCGCCCGATCGATAATGAGTTTAGCCGCGTCGGGCTGTCTGAGTTTATAACTATTTTCCGCCATGGACCGGAGCGTTTCCGGATGATCAAAAAGATCGATCAACGTTGTTTTTAATTTCTCTTTCAATTCCGTATTACGAATCAGCACGGCCGCTCCGCGATTGACTAACGACATGGCGTTATATTCCTGGTGATTGTCCGCGGCAAAAGGATAGGGAACAAGAACCGACGGCAATCCCATCATGGTGATTTCGGAAATCGTCATTGCGCCCGCGCGGCACAATACTAAATCGGCGCAGGAATACGCGGCCGGCATGGCGTCGATGAATTTCAAGATTTTCACATCGGGATTATTGAACCGTGATTGAATCATATCGTAATCCGGGTTTCCGGTTTGCCACAAAATCTGAATTCCTTTTTGAGTTAATTCATCGGCCATATCTAACAACGCCATATTAACGGAATGCGCGCCGAGGCTGCCGCCGACGACGAGCAGCGTCTTTTTTTCTTTTTCCAATCCGAATAATTGATAAGCTTCGTTTTTCGGAATCGCTTGCAAAGCCTGGCGCAATGGATTGCCGCTGATTGTGAGCGCCACTTTTTTTTTAAAAAAACGTTTCGCATCGTCGTACGTCAGATGCACTTCGTCAACCCATCGCGATAATAGTAATGTCGTGCGGCCAGGGCGGCTGTTCTGTTCCTGCAATAAAGTCCGGCTGCCGCTTAAAGCGCCGCATAAAACGATGGGACCGCTGACATATCCACCGCAACCGATCACAAGATTGGGCCGAAATTTTCTCACCATAAAAAACGCCTTCAGTAAAACAAAGAGCAATTGAAACGGCAGCGCGATATTTTTTAGAATATCCATCGGCGAAAAACTTCGGATGAATCCGCGCATTGCCAGAATTTTCAGATCAAATCCGTTGGCCGGAATGACTTTTTCCTCGAGTCCGCGATTCGTACCGACGAAGACAATTTCCGAATCGGGAAGGCGCCGCCGAATTTCTTCACCGAGCGCAAGCGCCGGAAATATATGTCCTCCTGTCCCGCCGGCCGCAATCATCACGCGCAGCCTTTCCATTATGATAAATCCAGTCCGACGATGCTCGGCCGTTTTACAGGCTTTGACACGGGTTGTGATTCTCCGGTTGCAACCGGCTCGTCATCGTCGATATTAAAATTATCCGTAAAATTATTATGTTCTGCCCCTGCCGAAGTTTTCTTGAGGGCCTGTTCTTTCGGAACGGTTTGCGAAGAAATATTCAGTAACACACCAATGGTAAAACAGGTGAATAACAATGACGTTCCGCCGTAGCTGATAAACGGCATCGGCAATCCGGTCGTCGGCAGAATGCCCACAGCGACGCCGGCATTGATCAATGCGTATAACACGATACTCACGACAATTCCCGTCGCGATATAAAATCCGTACAAATCCGGCGCGGTGCGGGCAATTTTAATGGCGCGAAAAAGAAAAACG
Source organism: bacterium (assembly GCA_013359335.1). Classification (GTDB taxonomy): domain Bacteria; phylum CLD3; class CLD3; order SB21; family SB21; genus JABWBZ01. Next base: position 6,962 of record JABWBZ010000087.1, on the reverse strand, counting down.
ACAAATAAAATCAAAACGAAAACCGCGCCGATAAATCCCAATTCTTCGCCGACGATGGAATAAATAAAATCCGTAAACGGTTCCGGCAAAAAAAGTAATTTTTGTTTTCCCTGTCCGACGCCGACGCCCGTCAACCCGCCGTTGCCGAAACTGATCAACGATTGTTTGATCTGATAACCGCTGCCTTGGATATCGGAAGACGGATTCAAAAATGTTTTTAATCGTTCTAAGCGATAAGGACTCATCATGACGATGATCAACCCGATCGGAATCACGGCCGCCGCGAGTCCAAACAAATGTTTGATGCGCATTCCTCCGATAAAAAGTAAAATCAATACGATCATCATAAGCGTCGATGCCGTACTGAAATTGGGTTGCAGAACAATCATGCCGCAGAACACTGCCGCCATAATTAACGGCGGGAGAAGTCCATGCTGGAAATCTTTAATGCGTTCACCTTTGCCGTCCAGATAAGCGGCGATGTAAAAAATCAAAGCTAATTTGGCAATTTCAGACGGCTGAATGCCGAAGCCGCCGATCTGCAGCCATCGCGCCGAACCTTTGAGGCTGCCGAGACCTAGCACAATCAGACATAAAATAAACGCCACCAACATCATCATCATCGTTTTGCTGCGGTAGCGGTGATAATCGAATTTTGCCGCAAAAACCAGAATGCCAAAACCCAGTACGACGCGGATGATTTGTTGCTTCAGAAAATGCATACTGCTGCCGAATTTTTGCGCGGCGATGACATTGCTGGCGCTGTAAATCATCACGATGCCCAGCGTCATAAGCGCGAGCACGACCAGCAACAAAGCCTTGTCGATGCTGTGTTTCGGTGAAGTTGTAACGTTGGTTTCCGTCATACTATAATCCGTAAACAGCTTGTTTGAATTGAAGCCCCCGGTCTTCATAATTTTTGAACATGTCGTAACTGGCGCAAGCCGGCGATAATAATACCACGTCTCCGTTCGCCGATTCTTTGAATGCGCGTTGAACAGCTTCCTGAAGCGATTGAGCGCGAATGGTTTTGGTCAATTTTCCTAGATCATTTTCGATCAGCGTCGCCGCTTCCCCAATCAAAACAAGCGTTTTGACTTTTTGACGAATCAAATCGCTCAGAGGTGTGTACGGAGCGCCTTTATGTTTTCCGCCGGCGATCAGAATAATTTTTTCCTGTTTAAAGCTATCGAGCGCAAAAAAAGTTGAATCGACGTTGGTGGCTTTGGAGTCGTTGTAAAACTTCACGCCGTTGACCTCGCGAACGAATTCTAACCGGTGCTCGACGCCTTTAAATTGCATCAATGCGTCGCGGATGGCCGTCGCATCAATTCCGGCGAGCCTTGCGGCCAGCGTTGCGGCGAGCGCGTTGGCTAAATTATGTTTTCCGCGAATGCCGATGTCGTCTGTTCCGATAATTACTTCTTTACCTTGATCGAGTACGCAAATGATCTGATGATTACTTACATATGCGCCGTATTCGATTTCACTAGTCAGGCTGAACGGAATTTTGCGCGAGCGCAAACCTTCGATCAACTTATTTACTGCCGGGTCATCGGCATTGTATACCAGAAAATCTTCGCTGCGCTGATTCTCAAATGTTTTTCTTTTTGCGGCATAATACGCTTCGGCCGAATCATAACGATCCATGTGATCGGGCGATAAATTAAGTAACACGCCGATGTGCGGACAGAAATTCAGAAATCCTTCCGATTGAAAGCTGCTGACTTCGACCACGGCAAAACCTTCCGCCACGCCGGACTCGACGCAGTCCGATAGCGCTGTTCCGATGTTGCCGGCAACCAACGTCGGCTTTCCGGCCACTTTCAAAATTTCTCCGATTAGTGCAGTTGTTGTCGTTTTGCCGTTGGTGCCGGTCACGGCAATGAGGACCGACGTCAACAGCCACGATGCAATTTCGAGTTCGCTGTATATCGGGATATGCCTTGCTGCCATTTCCGTAAAAATTGCCCCGGTGCGCGGTACGCCTGGACTGATAATAATAAAATCAGCCTCCGTCACTCGGGAACTGTGCGTGCCGAATTCATACGGAATATTTTCACTTTTCAAAATATTCACTTCAACGGTCTTGTTTTCCGCCGCTGCGATGTCGCTGACAAATACCGAAGCGCCATGGCGTTTGACTAATTTAGCCGCTGCAATCCCGCTACGCGCGGCGCCAATCACAACAATTTTTTTTCCGTTAAAAGGATTCATGTTAACGAACCTTGAACGTAGTCAGAGTCAGCAAGGCGCACAAAATTGCCATGATCCAGAAGCGGGTAACCACTTTAGTCTCATGCCAGCCTTTGAGCTCATAGTGATGATGCAGCGGCGCCATTAGAAAAATTCTTCGGCCTTCGCCGTATTTTTTTCTCGAATATTTGAAGTACATCACCTGTAAAATTACCGAAAGATTTTCAGCGACAAAAACGCCGCCAACAATCGGCAGCAGTAATTCTTTTTTGATTAGAATTGCGAGCGTTCCCAGGCTCGCGCCCATAGCCAGCGCGCCGGTATCGCCCATGAAAACCTGCGCCGGATACGCGTTGTACCACAAGAATCCCAAACCCGCCCCCAGCATGGCCGTACAGAAAATCGTCAATTCACTGCTCTGCGGTATGTATAAAATGTTCAGATAATCGCTGTAATTCACGTTGCCGGTGACGTAACACATGAGCGCAAACGCCGTTACGGCAATCGACACAACGCCGATGGCCAATCCGTCGAGACCGTCGGTTAGATTCACTGCATTCGACATCGCGGTAATAACAAAAATAACGAACGGAATGTACAGATAACCGAAATCCAGATTCAGATCCTTCACAAAGGGAATGGTTGTTATCGTGTCAAAAGCGTCGAACTCAGGCGAAAAATACAATACCGATCCGATGAGCAATCCTAAGGCGATTTGTCCGATCGTTTTATAACGGGCAATCAATCCTTTTTTGATTTTTTTAACCGCTTTCAGATAATCGTCGATAAACCCGACAATGCCCATCCACAGCGTCGCCGCCATAATCAACAATACGTACGTATTGGATAAATCGGCCCATAGTAACGTCGGGATCAAAACGGAAGCCAGAATGATCAAGCCGCCCATCGTTGGCGTTCCGGCTTTGGATAAATGTGACTGCGGCCCGTCGCTGCGAATTTCTTCACCGATTTGCATGGCTCGGAGTCTCGATATGATGTAAGGCCCGACAAATAAACTGATCGCCAGCGCCGTGACTGCTGCCATCGCCGAACGAAATGTGATATAACGAAACAGATTCGATCCGGAAATGTGATAGTCGGCAAATATTTCGTACAAATAATAAAACATGATTACAAAGCCTCTACAATCTCTTCCATCTTCATTCCGCGCGAACCTTTAACTAAAATCGCGTCGCCGGTTTTTACTATTTTTTTCAACGCATCGATCAATTCATGTTTTGTATTGAAAAACTGAGCGGCTGAATTTCCTTCTTTAATTTTGGCCGATTCTTTTCCGGTAATCATGATGTGATCGATGTGTTGCGTTTTTAAAAATTCTCCTAACTTATAATGTTCGTTTGCGCTCTCATTGCCGAGTTCCAGCATATCGGACAATACAGCGATTTTTCGCCCGGCCGTTGACATCGTAGCCAGCGATTCAATAGCAGCGCGCATGGATTCCGGACTGGCGTTGTACGTATCGTCGATCACGGTATATCCGTTTCGTTCGCGTAATCCCATTCGGTTCGACAGCGGCCGGTACGCTTCGATGGCGGCCGTAATATCATGAAAGTCCAGATCGATGGAACATCCGATGGCGCACGCGATCAATGCGTTGTACGCCTGATGCTTTCCAGGCGTCTGCAATTGCATTGTCAGTTCGTAATGTTCAGGCGTTGTAATTTTCAATCGTACACGCGCTTTTTCATCGATGGACAAAATATTTCCGCGATAATCCGCTTCCTGTTCGATCCCAAACGTAACCAATCCTTTTTTTCTGTCGGCATGCTGCCGGAGGCGCGGATCGTCGACGTTAACGTAGCGGACGCCGTCGTCAGTCAGCGCGTCAAATAGTTCCGCCTTCGTAGCCGCGACGGTTTCGATATTTCCGAAATTCCCGACGTGCGCTTTTCCGATATTGGTAATGACGCCGCTGTCCGGTTTTGCAATGTCGCAGAGTAACGCAATATCGCCTTTTTTGTCCGCACCCATTTCGATGATGGCCATTTGCGTCGATTCATTCATTCTCAATAGCGTCAGCGGAACGCCAATTTCATTGTTCAAATTGCCTTGCGTTGCCAGCGTTTCATACGAAGGCGAAACGACGGCTTGAATCATTTCTTTGCACGTCGTTTTACCGTTCGATCCCGTGACGGCGATAACCGACGCGTCGAATTTCAAGCGATGCAATTTCGCCAGATTTTGCAATGCCTTCAGCGGATCCGATGTCACGACGAATGATTTAGCCGGGAAATTTTTTCCGTTTTGTGCAAACCATGATTCCGACACCACGCCAATAGCCGCTTGTTTCTCAAACGCTGCTTTGACAAAATCGTGGCCATCAAAATTTTCGCCTTTAATGGCGAAAAACGCCTGGCCGGCTTGTACGCTGCGACTGTCGGTTGAAACGCCGGAAGCGTCCGTTGTAAAATTCTCCACGCGGCCGATTTTCTGAAAGTCTTTTAAAGTAAACGTTGTCATTCGTTTTGATAATGATAAGGCGATGGTGTTTTATGTTTTAAAATTTTCAATTCCTGGCTGATGTCGCTCCCGGCCTGCTTCGGCGTTCCGTCAACGTCTTTAGAACGCGCGGCGAGAGATTCCGGGTCAAAATGGACGAATCCCAATCGTCCTGAAATTTCTTTACTCAAATAATGCATGAACCCTCCGAGATTATAAAGGTTGACATTGAATCACGCACACGTCGCCCGGTTTCGCAGGAACGCCCGGTTTGGGATATTGCGCCAATACGAAACCGCTGCCTTTGATTTTCACATTAAAACCGGCGGCAAAAAGCTTGTTCACCGCCATGCGCGCGCTCAATCCACGGACATCCGGCAAACGAGGAAGCGACGAACCGCCGCTGTTGATATCCGGATCGATCAATTGTGTCGTTGTAAAAAGTTGTAAAACAGCCGATCCGTCTTCCACGATCCATTTTTGATCGGCAATCATATCGCCTTCGCCCGAAATCCGATAACGAAAATCGGTTTTATCCAAAATTGTCTTAGCCGTTTCGACCGACAAATATTTCAAGTCGGGCGTATTGGCGTAAGCGCTGGTTTCGTTGGAACTCGCATCGATTTCGGCCATAACGCGATTGATTTTTTTTGCCACGTCGTCTGACGAGTTGATTATTTTTTCGATAATCGAGCGCGCCGTCACTGCCGCCGAGGCCTCGCCCCAAATGCTTTTACGAGGATTATTGACAATGACGAGAAACACAAGCTGCGGATTTTGCACAGGAAAAAATCCTACGAATGAAGCTGTAAAATGATCTTTAGAATAACCTTTACCGTTACCTTCCACTTTTTGAGCCGTTCCGGTTTTACCGGCGATTTGAATACCGCGAATTTGAGCGCGCTTGCCGGTTCCAGACACGACCACTTCTTTCAACATTTCACTCACTTTATTCATCGTTTCCTTCGAAGCTACGGTTCGAATCACCTGTGCTTCTTTATCTTCCGAGCGCGTGCCGTCGGTGTGAATGATCGAACGGATCATGAACGGCTTGTACAATGTTCCGCCGTTGGCAATGGCGCCGTACGCGTTAGCGAGTTGCAATGCCGTGACGCCGATTTCCTGGCCGATGGAAATCATCGGCTGCGTCAGTCCCGACCATTGAGTTGGATGTTTCAATTGTCCTTTGACTTCGCCCTCGATATCGATACCGGTCTCATTACCGAAACCAAACGCGCGAACGTATTGATATAAACGATCGCTGCCGAGTTTGTCGGTCGTTTTAATAATGCCGATATTGCTGGACTTTTCGACCACTTGCGTGAACGTCATCGTACCGTGCGGTTTGGAATCGTGAATAATATGCCCTTGATATTTCCAAGCGCCGTTCTCACAAAAAATCCGGTCATCCGGCGTGACCACTTTTTCTTCAACGGCGCCGACGGCTGAAAACGCTTTGAAGGTCGAACCCGGTTCGTATAAATCCGTGATGATACGATTGCGATAAAAAGACGGATCGTATTTTTCAGGTTGATTGGGATCGAATCCCGGCGCATTGGCCATTGCCAAAACTTCGCCTGTCAGCGGCGATAAAATAACAACCATGCCGTCGTCCGCGTCGTATTCATTGATCGCGCGTTCGATTTCTTGTTGTGCAATTACCTGGTAATTGATGTCCAACGTCAATACGGCGCCATTACCGTTAACCGGATCCTGATGTGGATAATCCGGACTCGGCAGCAATCGTCCCAGCGCGTCCGCCTGCAAAATCGCCCAACCATTTTCTCCGCCGATTTCATCCTGCATGGACAATTCAAGGCCAGACACGCCTTCGTTGTCAATATTAGTGAAACCGAGAATTTGCGCGGCGGCTTTGCCGTATGGATAATGCCGGCGCAGCGACTGCAATTTGATCAAGCCTTTGATGGAATCGTCGATCTTACGCGCCACCGGTTCCGATACGCGCCGCTCTAACCACACAAACGCAGTTTTTTTGGCGAGCAATTTCCGATAGTCTGAAACCGGTTTCTGAAAAACGCGTGCAAAATTTTCTGCAACCCGGTCTTTGTCTTTCTCAGCCATATAACTCGGATCGGCGGCAAAGGAATAATTGATCAGGTTCACGGCTAATTTATTCATGTTGCGGTCGTAGATCGTTCCGCGTTCCGCTTCAATCGTGAGAACCGTGACTTTCTGATCACTCTCCGCCGGGCTTTCCACGAGTTTCCGCTGGCGGCCGAATTCCGGCACGAATCCTGGCTCAGCCCCGAAGCGGTGACAACGATGGTTGACTATCGCCTGATCGG
>JABWBZ010000086.1 GCA_013359335.1 bacterium | reverse complement strand
ATGCGGTTGTCATCAAAATTATCGGCGGATTGGTTAACAGCGTTATCGTGTATTGGATCCTTTTGGGAATTTATTCCGCGGTTAGTTATGCCAATCGGTTCCGCGAACAAAAATTAGTCGCGACGCAGCTTGAAGCGCAATTGGCCCAGGCGCAGCTTGCCGCCTTGAAAATGCAGTTGCAGCCGCATTTTTTGTTCAATACGCTTCACGCCATTGCGACGCTGATGGAAGAGGATATCAAAGCGGCACAACGGATGTTGACGCGGCTGAGCGAGTTATTGCGCCTGACCCTCGATCACGTGGGCGAACAAGAAGTGCCGCTGTCCAAAGAAATCGAATTTCTGAAAAGTTATTTGGAAATTGAGGAAATTCGTTTTCATGACCGGCTTCGAATTACGTACGACATTCCGCCGGAAACTTTGGAAGCGCAGGTTCCGACGTTGATTTTGCAGCCTCTTGTTGAGAATGCCATCCGGCATGGTATCGCGCCCAAAGCTGCCGGCGGATCGGTATCGATTACAGCTTCGCGCAATGGCGGTACGCTTCAAATTACGATCATCGATGACGGACGCGGGGCTGCTGAGATCGAACAAGGCGTCGGGCTTTCCAATACCCGAAAAAGGTTGGAACAATTGTATGGCTTGAATCAGACTTTTGAATTTGGAAATTTATCCGGCGGCGGATTTACCGTTGCCTTAAAGTTTCCTTTTCGCACGAATAATTATGAAGCCCCTTTCAAAAATTAAAACCGTCATTGTCGATGACGAGCCGTTAGCAAGGCGGCGGATTAAAAAACTGATTGCCACTCATCACGACATCGATTTGGCCGCCGAATGCAATAACGGCAAAGATGCCGTCGCCGTTATTGAGAGCCTGCATCCCGATCTTGTTTTTCTCGACGTACAAATGCCGGAGTGGAACGGATTTGACGTGATCGAACGACTTGAAATCGAATCGTTGCCCGTGATCATTTTTGTAACCGCCTACGACACGTATGCCATCAAAGCCTTTGACGTGCACGCAATCGATTATATTCTTAAACCGTTCGACGATGAACGTTTTTTTCATGCATTGGATCGGGCGCGGGAATTTATCCGTCAAAAAGAAACCGGCATTTGGGCGCGCCGGGTGTATGATATGATGACATCGTTGCATCCGATGCAGGAGCCAGTATCGCTTGCATCTAAACGCTATCTCGATCGTATTGTCGTTAAATCGGCGGGCCGCATTCATTTCGTTCCTACCGAGACGGTGGACTGGATCGAAGCTTCAGGAAAATATTTGGACCTTCATTCCGGCAAAACGACGCATCGGATTCGGGAGTCCATAAGCGAACTTGAACTGAAACTCGATCCCAAAATTTTTTTACGTATTCACCGGTCTTACATCATTAACGTCGGACGAATCCGCGAAATGCAATCCTGGCATAAAGGCGAATATATCGTCATATTGAATAATGACGTCAAGCTTATTACAGGTAGAGGCTACAGAGATAATCTTGATATTCTACTTAATCGATTAGTTTGAATCTATATCTAAAGTCAAAAGTAAAAAATCAAGCTTTTTACTTTTAACCTTGGTTTATTAAAGAAACTTTTTGGCTTTTTACCGCGTTATCACTTTCATTTCCACTTAGAATTAGACAATGAGCGTAACTACTTTCAATTGGTGGCCGTTACTTTACGGCGCGATTATTTTCCAAGGGGTCTTTTTGGGCATCGTGCTGCTCACGACCAAAAAAGGTTTTCCTTCGGCCAACCGTTACTTAGCGGCGGTTATGTTTATTTTTTCACTCGCTGTGGTTGAGCGGGTAGTATCGTTGTCGGATATGTACGTTGTTTGGCCGCATTTGCTGTTCGTGTCATCGCCTTTTTGGTTTGTATTGCCGCCGCTGTACTATTTTTATGCGCGTAGTTTTACAGGACAACCCGTGTCATTTTCACCGGTGCAGATTCTGCACGCCGTTCCCGTTGCCCTGGTCATAGCCTATTTTACTCCCTATTATCTCTGGCCTGCCGAGATGAAACTAATTTTTGTTCAGGATCGGTCCTTATTTTATAACCATCTCGAAAGTTTTCTTTATTCAACCTTATACTACGGGCAAAGTTTCGCATACCTGACCGCATCGGTACTGGTTTTCAAACGACGTGGAAAAATTCTTTTGGAAAATAGTTGGCTGACGTTGTCATATTCGGTTTTGTTGCTGTATGTCACGTTTAACGGGTTCCAATCCGTTTATTATTTTTTCATCTATAAAGACCTGTTTGATTTCAAATTATGGGGTACTCCCATCTATGCAATTGTGGTTTATTCGTTTGCATATTTTGCATTGGTCAGACCGGAGATGATTTTTATTCCCCGCTGGAAATTATGGGAACAAAAAAACGGCCGGCTTTCCACGCCGGAAATGGAAAGCATTGTCAAATGCCTCGAAAACCTGATGCAAACGCAGAAACTTTATTTGAATGGCGATTTGAAATATTCGGACGTAGCCGCCAATCTTGGCATCAGCGTCCGCTCCCTATCCAATGCGCTAAACGATCATGCCGGACAATCGTTTAATGATTTTATCAATGAGTATCGTATCCGTGAAGCGAAACAATTTATATTAAAAGGTAAGCTTGAAAACGAAACGATTTTATCCGTTGCCCTTAGCTCGGGTTTTAAAAGTAAAAGTTCTTTCAATCGGATTTTTAAAAACCACACCGGGCAAACTCCCACCGAATTTCACCGGTCGTCTGGCTCACAAACTATAGCCTTACAGGAAGCGCGTTGACGTCGCTCATGAATGCAAAAAACATTTTAAATTCATTTCGAGTAACATGAATTTTTCTTTAGTTGGGAACATATTCGTCCAAGGTATTCAAGATTTTCAGGAACAAATGAAAACTTAGTTTTATGCGAATTTCATGTCGTCTCCAGGCTTTTAACTAATTTTTTAGCTCCAATATCTCTGACTTTTTTCTTGCCGTTGTTGCCGCCGGCTTCGGTTTTTTCATCCAATAGTTTGAGAATTTTTTCCGGCGTAAACGGCGTACTGTCGAGGCGAACGCCGATGGCATTGTAAATCGCATTGGCAATCGCAGGAATGGCGGCATGCAACGGACCTTCGCCGGCTTCTTTTGCGCCGAACGGCCCTTCCGGATCAATCGACTCGACGATAATCGATTCGATCTCCGGCGTGTCGAGAATCGTCGGAATTTTATATTCGAGGATGGAAGGATTGCGATGCAAACCGTTTTTGTGGAAAATATGCTCTTCGAATAACGCTTCGCCGACGCCCATGTATACACTGCCTTCAATCTGGCCTTCCACGATCAACGGATTTAAAGCTCGGCCACAATCGTGCGCCGACCAGATTTTATCTACCGTTACTTTTCCGGTTTCAACATCGAGGGTAATTTCTGCAATATGAGTTGAAAATGAATACGACGGCGAAGGCCCTGCGCCGGATCCTTTATACGTTCCGCCGATTTTGGGCGGCTTATAACTTCCGGTTGCGCCGATCGTACCGTACGTCGATTCGGCCATATTCGCAGCTTCAACAAAATCCATGAATTTGGAAGGATCGGATTTGGAAAAAATCAACCGGCGGCCGCAATCGAGGTCGTCTTTTTTCACGCCGAGTTTTTTTGACGCTACTTCAAATATCTGCGCTTTGATCAATTCCGCAGCCTGGATGCACGCATTGCCCGCCATAAAAGTTACGCGGCTGGAATAGCTGCCCAAATCGACCGGCGTAAGATGCGTGTCGGTTTGACACACGTGCACGTCAGAAACTTCCACGCCGAGCACTTCCGCCGCGACGTAGGCCAGCATGGAATCCGAGCCTTGTCCAATGTCCGACGCGCCGCAAAAAACGGTCACGCCGCCGCCGCGATCGATTTTGATTTGCACGCCGGAATGGGGCATGTCATTCCAGATGATCGATTTACCTGCGCCGCTGATGTACGTACTCGCCGCAACGCCGATGCCTTTACGGACAATTTTTCCCGATTGATTTTTATATTCGCGAAATTTCATTTCCCAGCCCGAACGCTTGCGCGTATTCTCCAAGCAGTCTTTGATTCCGCATGACGTCACCCGAAAACTATTGACGGTCATCGTATTCGGCTCGATGGCGTTTTTCAAACGAAGTTCAATCGGATCGATACCGAGTTTTTCGGCGATTTTATCCATCTGGCATTCCATTGCAAATCGCGGCTGTACCGCGCCGTGACCTCGTTTCGGGCCGCCCGCCGGTTTATTAGTATAAATCCGGTACGCATCAAATTTGAAACGTTTTACTTTATATGGCAGCGTCAAAAATACGCCGGAATAATACGTTGTGACCAATCCGTAACTGCCGAACGCGCCGCCATCCAAAAACGTTCGCATGTGAATGCCGGTCAGCGTACCATCATTTTTAACGCCGGTTTTCAAAATCATTTTCATCGGCTGACGGCCGCGATGCGCGTAAAACACTTCTTCGCGCGAATATAAAAATTTTACGGGCCTGCCGGTTTTTTTGGAAAGCCACGCCGCACAAAATTCAAGCGCAAACGGCTCGGACTTCCCGCCATAACCGGCGCCAATGTGCGGTTTGATAACACGAATATGGCTGCGCGGCATTTTCAAAACTTTTGCCAACGCAACATGCAGATAATGCGGCGTCTGCGTCGATGACCAGAGCGTCAGACGGTTATCCGTCCACTGGCCGATCGCGCAGTGCGGTTCGAGCGGGACGTGTGTATTACCTTCAAAAAAGTATTCATTCTCCATCACAAAATCCGCTTCGGCAAATCCTTCTTCGACGTTGCCGAATTCCTGATGAACTTCCTTCATCACGTTCGCCATTTTTGTATGCGCGTGGATTTTTGGCAAATCTTCGCGGAAACCATCTTCGATAGTAAGACACGGTTTCAATACTTCATACTCGACTTCAATGAGCTCGCAGGCTTGTTCCGCCGTTTCTTCATCGATGGCCGCCACGGCTGCAACTTCATCGCCGATATAACGGACTTTGTCGATCGCCAAAACGGTTTCGTCTTGTGATGCCGGAAGCACTCCGTACATTTCGGTTAACTCGCTTCCAACCATCACGGCTTTGACGCCCGGGAGTGCTTCGGCTTTACTGGTATCGATGCGTTTGATGATTGCGTGCGGATGCGGGCTACGTAAAATTTTTCCGATCAGCATATTGGGCAACACCAAATCGTCGGTAAAAAGCGCGCTGCCATTGGCCTTTTCAAATCCTTCGATTTTAGGCAAGCGATTGCCAATGATGGAAAAATTATCTTTTTGAGGTTTGATCATAAAGATCGTCCTATTCGAATTTTTTTATGTAATCTTTTAGTCTTGAATGCACAGTAAATAAAACTTTTGACAAAAGGATAGCTTCTTCATGAAAGATTTTGGGAGAGTCAATAATATATTCATGAGCAATTTTATTACGTAACTGTCTGACTGCAATCAAATCACCATCTTTTATAACAAAATTTCTTTTTTCGGCCCGATGAATACGGTCTAAAACAGCTCCGGAATCTTCAAATTCCATCGAATCCAGGCATCGCAAAGTTTTCTGAATTAATATATCGCTCGCGTGCGCAAATCGGGAAGTGAACGCTTCAAGATCGTCTAACTCCTCTTGAGAATAATATTCTTTTAAATCAATCGCTGAACAAATTTCGTACGAATGGCGCAATTGACTCATGGCCAATTCTAAAATCGACATGCTTTGTGTCAATTCGCTTTTCAGTCTTTCAGTCATAATTTGATCCCGGTTTCAAGCGCCAACCATCCAAAATTAGTCATTTCATTTTCAATCTGATACAAGATGTCTATTTTTTGTTCGCCTAATTTTTGCTGCAAGATCCAATCGATTTTGCTTTGCTTTTTGAAATCGACTTTTTCATTTGTGACAATCAATAAATCAATATCGCCGCCTTTTTTCGAATCGTCAACGCGTGAACCGAACAAATACACTTTGGCGCCCGGAAGTATTTCCTCAACGGTGTTTTTGATCGACAATATTTCATCCGGCCTAAGTCGCATGAATTATTTCATTGCTGATTGCTTATCGTTCATTATTTCGATCGCTTCTTTCATCGCACAGATAATTTTGGTGTAGCCCGTGCAACGGCAAATATTACCGGAAAGCGCTGTTTTAATTTCTTCTTCGGTCGGATCAGGATTGCGATCGAAAAGCCATTTGGCCACCACCATAAATCCCGGCGTACAATAACCGCATTGCGAAGCTCCTTGATTATTCCACGCGATCTGGACCGGATGCGGTTCGTTATGTTTGGCAATGCCTTCAACGGTCACGATATCCTTACCGACGCAATCCATCGCCAGCGTAATACACGCCTGAATAGGCACGCCATCGATCAGAACGGTGCACGCTCCGCAATCACCCATATCGCAACCTTGTTTGCTCCCAGTCAAGTGACATTCATAACGCAAGGCCTCCAACAGCGTTCGATTCGAGGCAACGGCTATTTCAAAAAGATCACCATTTACTTTCAATTGAATCAACGATTTCATGAATACTCCGCCAAAAAAAAACAGCATGAATAAGTAATGTTTCGGATTGATCAAAATGTTAGTGAATTGTTCGCTGAATATCAATATTTTGTTTGTCAAATAATGCGGCTTTTGCTCATTTTTCAGACCCATTTATTGCATTTCAAAAACGCATGGCGTAAATTGCCGGCCTTATGAATCCAATCCGCAAGCTCGCATACAATGAAATTAAAAGTCAGCGGTATTCGCCGGATGAATTAAAATCGCAGCCGCGATTTCCTATCTACGTTGTTCTTGAAAATATCCGTAGTATGTACAACGTCGGCGCCGCTTTCAGAACTTCCGATGCAGCCCGTATTCAAGAGTTGATTTTGTGCGGTTATACGGCGTGTCCGCCGCGAAAAGAAATCGACAAAACGGCGCTCGGCGCGACTGAAACCGTACCATGGCGGCACTTCAAAACCGGTCTGGACGCCGTGTATTGGCTGCACGAGCAAGGCGTGAAAGTAATGGTGCTGGAGCATACCGACCAAAGTCAAAACCTGATGACAATGAACTGCGAGTTTCCTATCGCACTCGTGATCGGTAATGAAGTCGACGGCGTCAGCGAAGAAGTGGTCGCAGCGGCGGATTTGGCTTGTGAAATTCCGATGTACGGCATGAAACAATCCTTGAACGCGGCCGTGGCTTACGGGATTGCCGTGTTTCAATTAGTCGAAAAATTTCATCGAAAATAACCCGTGCAAATTTTCTTGGAGAATTTTCGCCCATGCGTTTTTTACAAAACGATCTGAAAATCAAACCTCTGGCGCGCGCCGAAACGATTCCTTCGGATTGGTATACCGACCCTGCAATGAATGCGTTTGAACGGAAAACGATTTTTGATAAGACATGGCAATTCGTCTGTCACATTTCAAAGCTGTCCAATCCCGGCGATCATGCCGTTGCTTCAGTTGCGGACAATCCGGTTCTTGTAGTGCGGGGATCGGACGGATCATTGCGTGCATTTTACAACGTCTGCCGTCACCGTGGCGGGCCGATTGCCGTCGAAGACGGTTGCGGCGTTAAAGCTTTACAATGCAAATATCACGGATGGACGTACACGCTGGAAGGGCATCTTCGCGGCGTACCGAAGTTCGATCGAACCGAACTGTTTAATAAAAAAGATTACGGCCTGGTTCCGGTTAATCTAGATATCTGGGACGGATTAATATTCGTCAATCTTGACGAGAAACCGGCGCCGCTCGCAAAGTTTTATCACGGAATCTCAGAGCGCATTCACCCCCTCAAGCTCGAGCCAATGAGATTCCACCAACGCGTTATCTACGACGTTCAGTGTAATTGGAAAGTCTACGTGGATAATTACCTGGAAGGTTATCATCTGCCTTTTGTTCATCCCGAATTGTGTAAGCTCCTCGATTACGCGCAATATCAGACAGAAACGTTTGAATACTATTCGCTGCAACACAGCCCGATTACGCCTGAAGAAAATATTTATACTTCCGGCGCCGGAACGGCGTTTTACTATTTCGTCTTTCCTAACTTCATGCTCAATATTTTGCCGGGGCGGCTTCAGACCAATCTGGTGTTGCCTTTATCGCACGATCGCTGCCGTGTGATTTTCGATTACCATTACAACGATACAGAATCGGAAATCGCCCGAAAAAAAATCGATGACGATTTAAAATACAGCGACTGGGTTCAGCATGAAGACATTACCATTTGCGAACACGTTCAAAAAGGGTTGAATTCGAAAGCTTACACCAAAGGCCGTTTTTCAGTTGAAATGGAAAATGCCGTTCATCATTTTCAATCGCTGTTAAAAACCTATTACAAAAAATCGCAAAGCCGTTCATCCAAACGCAAGATATCGAAATAATCCGTGCAAAAAGAATTACCACAATCTCTTTCCTTGCTCGATGCGACGATGATCAATATCGGAAGCATGATCGGCTCGGGAATTTTTATCGTTCCGGCTTCCGTAGCGTTGTACCTCGATTCATCGTTATTAATTATCGCGGTGTGGATTTTCGGAGGCATCATAAGCCTTTGCGGCGCGTTGTCGATAGCGGAGCTCGGCGCGATGATGCCGAAAGCCGGCGGCCAATATGTTTACTTGAGCAAAGCGTATCATCCGTTATTCGGTTTCCTCTACGGCTGGACTAACTTTGCGGTCATTATGACCGGCTCTATCGCTGCCGTCGCCGTCGGATTTGCAACGTATTTCGGCCATTTTGTTTCGCTCAATCCGATTGAGATCAAAACGGTGGCGATGTTGTCCGTCCTATTCCTCACCGTCGTCAATTGCCTCAGCACAAAATCAGGAGCGTTATTTCAGAACGCATTTACGCTGATAAAAATGCTGTGTCTCGGCGGGCTGATCGTGCTTCCGGTTATTTTAAACGGCGGTTCGTTGGCTAATTTTTCACCTGTATTTTCACATCTTCCTTTTTCAGAACTCATCGCGCCGCTCGGCCTTTCGATTGTTGCGGTGCTATGGGCGTACGACGGATGGATCGAAATCACGTACGTGGCCGGTGAAGTTATAGAACCGCAAAAAAATCTCCCGCGAGCATTGATCGTCTCGACGCTTATCGTCATCGCATTATACACGCTGATTAATTTTTCTTATATTTATGTTTTATCCCTCGCCGGAATGTCCAAAGCGCCGATGGTTGCATCCGAAGCGGCTGTGATTTTATTCGGCGCCGGCGGAGCATCGCTGGTTGCGATAGCCGTCATGATCGCCATGTTCGGGGCGAACAACGGATTCATTTTTACAGGCGCGCGGATTTACTACGCGATGTCGAAAGAGCGATTGTTTTTCCGGTCGATTAAACATGTTCATCCGACATTCGACACGCCATACATTTCGCTGATCGCACAAGGCACGTGGGCATGCGCCTTGATTTTTACCGGAACTTTCGAACAACTCTTTACCTATGTGGTATTCGCGTCGTGGCTTTTTTATGCCATGTCATGCGGCGCGGTGCTGATCCTGCGAAAAAAATCGCCCGACATGGTGCGCATCTATAGAACTTGGGGCTATCCGTGGACGCCGGCGGCGTTTATTCTTTTTTCATTATTTTTGGTGATCAATACGTTGATCGAAGATCCGCGCGACGCCTTGATCGGACTAGGGATTATTTTGACGGGCATTCCGTTGTATTGGTACTGGAGCAAAACCGCTTTAACGCAACCGGCGGAAGAACCATCTATTGAATAATTATTCACGAAAGAAATTATAAATGAGAACCGAAATAAATGACAAAATTCTGACAGAAACCGAAATCGATCCGTCGTTGGATTTATTTGCCGAGATTGCAAAACTCAAAAATGAGATGAACGCTGTTTTATTGGCGCATTATTACCAGGAATCGGAAATTCAGGATATCGCGGATTTTGTCGGCGACAGTTTGGAACTCGCGCGGCGCGCAGCTTCGACACAAGCCGATGTGATCGTTTTTGCCGGCGTTCATTTTATGGCGGAAACGGCGAAAATTCTAAACCCGAATAAACTGGTATTGTTGCCCGATCTGAATGCCGGATGTTCGCTGGCCGACAGTTGTCCCGCGGATGAGTTTAAAAAATTTCGTGAAAGCCATCCTGATCATTTTGCGATTACATACATCAATTGCACAGCAGAAGTCAAAGCGCTCAGCGACCTGATCTGCACCTCAAGTAACGCGGAAAAATTAATCGCTCAAATTCCTCAGGATCAACCGATTTTATTTTCGCCTGATAAAAATCTCGGCGCGTATATCATGAAAAAAACCGGAAGGCCGATGGTTTTATGGCAGGGATCGTGCCAGGTGCATGAAATTTTTTCGGAAAAGAAAATCGTGCAAATCAAAGTTTCCCATCCGAACGCAAAGTTAATCGCCCATCCTGAATGCGTCGATTCAATTTTGATTATGGCCGATTTCGTCGGTTCGACCAGTGCGTTGCTCAAACACGTTCAATCGTCGCCGGAAAAAGAATTTATCGTCGCGACCGAAGCCGGGATCATTCATCAAATGGAAAAAACGTGTCCCGAAAAAACGTTCATCGCTGCGCCGCCGAATAACAACTGCGCCTGTAACGAATGTCCTCACATGAAATTGAACACGCTGGAAAAATTGTACCTTTGCATGAAAAATCGCTCGCCGGAAATCGTATTGCCCGAAGGCGTTCGCGTCCGCGCTCTCAAACCCATTCAGCGAATGCTGGAAATGAGTTAGTTCAAATGAGAAAAACAAACTGAAATCTAATTTTAGACTCAATTCTTGCTCTTGTATCCTTCTCCCTCTGTCGCTACCAAAAACTGATCGGTTTTGACGTTTTTAAAAACTTCCGTTCTTCCCGATGGCCAGTGAATCGTCACTTCGTCGATCGTTTTAGCCTGGCCAAAACCGAAATGAACCCGCAATTCATTTTGCCCGTTGAACGTATTTTGTGCGGAAATTTCGCGCATTTGCATGATGGATTTGCCGTTGATCGTTGTTTTGGTTTTGATTTTGGTTCCAAGCGCCGATCGATTCGACGTTTTGCCGATGCATTCAATATTGATCCAATGATTGGATTTGTCCACATCGTTGCGGAAGAGCCAATCTGGAACAGCCCGACCCGGCTGGCCCTTACGAAACATGAGTTTGGTGGCAACAAATAAATCTAGATCGCCGTCATTATCATAATCGCCGGCAGCAGCGCCCCAGCAAACCGTCGAATCCACCTCGGTCGCCGCCGTGACAACGCTTTCGAAGGTACCGTTGCCGTTATTGCGATAATATTTGTTGGAAGCGCGGAGGCCGCCGTTAGCGACGTAACAGTCCAGATCGCCGTCATTATCGAAATCGCCCCAAACATTGGCCAGCGAAATATCGACGTCTGTTACAATCGGGCCGGCATTCGTGACACGTTTGAATTTCCCGTCGTCATTGCGGTATAAGCGGTTCGCCATCCCGGCCGGCGCAAAATAATTGGTCATGTACGCGTCGAGATCGCCGTCATTGTCGTAATCGATCCAGTTCCATGTCTGACCATCCAACGAATCCGTCGCAATCAAACTGTCTGTGATCGGTTGAAACGTTGCTTTGCCCGTTTCCTTCAACATGTTTTTAAAATGGAAATCCGGCGCCAGAGTTCCGTTAGCCGGGCCACTGCCAATGAAAAGATCGATGTCTCCGTCCTGATCGTAGTCAGACCACGAACCTACGGTAAATGGCGCCGTGGTGGCGGTAATCGGCGTATTATTAATTTCGGCAAAAGTACCGTCGCCATTATTATGAAATAAAAAATTACTCGACGCCGGCGTGCCTAAAAAATTAAACGGATGAATAACGACGAGATCGACATGGCCGTCATTGTCATAATCGCCCCACGCGCCGGTCCAGCCGAGAATCACTTCGTTCCATGGAAACCATGACTCGTTGCGGCGAAATCCGCCTTTGCCATCGCCATTGTATACCATGCTGCCCATCCGCGTATAACCGCCGCCAACAAACACATCAAGATTGCCGTCGTTATTAATGTCGGCCCAGGAAGTTCCGAACCAGCCATTGGCGATATTCACCAACTCGCCGGAAGTAATTTTTGTGAATTGATCGTAACCGTCGTTACGATACAAAGCGGCAAAATTATTTGGGGGTGTAGCGCTGACGGTAAAAATATCCAGGTCGCCGTCCTTGTCATAATCGATCCACGCAGCGCCATTGTGATCCGCCGAATCGGCTGCAAAAACGCCTTTTGTAATTTTGACAAAATTCTGAGCAGACGCATCCGATGAAACTAATGCCGTAAAAGGCTGGAGAACAATAATAAAGTACGATGAAGCGATCAGGCGGGCTATTAACTGGAACTTCCGAAACATGGTACACCTCTGATTTGGTTAA
>JABWBZ010000385.1 GCA_013359335.1 bacterium | reverse complement strand
AATCGATTCCGTCCCTTATAGAATCACTAAAATCTAAACCAATAACCAAGTTTCATATCGCCGCTTAAAAAACTTTACACAACATTTGACATTAACTCTAGACGATGAGTAATTAATATTATATAGTAATACTTCAAAATATTCCAGGTAGTCAAAATTTGTCAACGATTGAGTGCTATATTTTGAATTGAACTATTAGTCATATAGTCCGTGTTTGTAATACTTCTTAGAAAAAATTTAGAAATCATTAAAACCTACAGTTAAAAGCGACGATAGAATTGTACACCGGAAGGTAACCAAAAACAAGAAATTTTTGAATTAAAGTTTCTCAACTTCCGGATGTACGGCGCAGATCAGGCGAAATGGATTACCGCTTTCATGATGATATTTTCCGGCGAGATTACCGAGAAATAAAGCCAGTTCTTCTGCAAAACGGCGGCGGTCGTCTTCCGTGCGGAAGGATACAGCCGTTTCCAAAGCGAGCGTGGGAACGGATTGATCCTGGCTCAGCGTGGCGACGTCGTCGATGAGCTGGCTGCCCAGCGCGATCAGGTATTCGGGTTTCGTACGGTCAATCGTTTTCGGATCGGCTTTAACAAAACTAAGCGCCGACGGACTTACGACAAACGCCGGCGCGACCGAACGGTAAATCCTTTCGACGCAATTACCCTTCCTTTTCTCTTCGACAAATTGAATCAATCCCGCTTTTTCAAGTTCGCGCAAATGATAATTCGCCACCTGCCGGGGAATGCCGATTTTGGGCGCAAGTGACGAGGCGGAACCGGGCTGACTCAGAAAACGCAGTATCTGAAGGCGAAGCGGATGGAGCGCTTTGCCGGCATTTCCATGATTACTTATAATTCTAATAGAATCAGTAGTTGACATATTTTGAATATAATACCGACAAATTAATTTGTCAAGAAAAATAATTATGTCGGTATTGGAGTTATTCCGAGCTCCGATTCGTCGGAGCGAGGAATCTGTAGAATTATTTCTATCTTCAACAGATTCCTCGCTCCGCTCGGAATGAATCCAATAAAACTCTATTTTTCAATTATTAACAAATAAAATACTTTTTTCACAAACATCATGTTTTCCTATGATAAAAGTCTTGGCTAAAATTTGCTTCCGGTGTTACCTTATCAAGTCTGTGTATAAAAAATCCCCAGTTTCGGTTTTAATTCACGAGGGGTTTTATGGAAATCGGTTCACGCCTCATCGTAGAATGGAAAAATCTTCAGAAACTTTTTGATGCTATTATCGATCAAAAATATACACTTGTCGGCCCTTCCTTAAAAAATGAAGCCATCGTTTACGACACGATTCACTCTGTCGATGAACTTCCACAAGGCATCACGGACGAACATGCGGGCGGCCATTACCGGATCAAAAAAACGTCGTCGCCGGAAGCTTTCGGTTATACCGTGAGCGCTCAATCGTGGAAACGTTTTTTATTTCCTCCCGACGTCCGTTTATGGAAGGCCACCCGCAAAAACGGGAAATTTGAAATTGAACCGGAGTCGCAGGCGCCGCCGCCGCGGTATGCTTTTTTCGGCGTGCGGCCGTGTGAACTTCAGGCGATACACATTCAGGATAAAGTTTTTATCAATAAATTTTATGCCGATCCCAATTATTCGCTTCGGCGCGATCAATTGCTCATAATAGTCATGCAATGTACTCAAGCCGGGAGCAATTGTTTTTGTACTTCGATGGATACGGGCCCGAAAGCGCGCCAAGGTTTCGATCTGGCCATGACGGAGATAGCGGATACGGACCGGCATTATTTTGTGGCGACGATAGGGACGGATCGCGGAGCGGCGCTGATGCACTCGGTACCGCACACGCAAGCGACCGAGAAAGAACTTCAACAAGCGACGCTAAGGGAGAACCGGGCAACGGCGATGATGACGAAAACCTTAGACACGGCCCATATTCAGGAACTCCTCGACCGCCATTTTGAAAGTCCCCGATGGGACGAGACCGCTTCGCGATGCCTGTCCTGCGCCAATTGCACCCTGGTATGCCCGACCTGTTTTTGTTCGGACGTCGAGGACGTGACGGATCTGACGGGAACGACGGCGGAAAGGCGGCGCCGTTGGGATTCGTGTTTTACGGCTTCGCATTCTCATTTACACGGCGGCAGCGTGCATGCTTCCGGGATCGACCAATTCGGCGAGTCGGGGTGCGTCGGATGCGGCCGATGTATGACGTGGTGTCCGGTCGGCATCGATCTGACCGAGGAAGTCCGGGCATTTCGCGAACGGGATGTAACCAAAACTTCTTAGGAGCGCGTATGGAAGACCTGAAAGCCTATTTGATCGAACACCCTTTTTTGCAGGGGTTGAATCAGCATCACCTGGATCTGATTGTCGGATGCGCTAAAAACGTCCGCTTTGACACGGGCGAATTTATTTTCAAAGAAGGCCAGGAGGCCAACGAATTCTATCTTATCCGTCACGGTAAAGTTGCGCTCGAAATGTATGCCGCTGAAAAAGGACACATCACGATTCAAACCATCGGCGAAGGTGACGTGCTGGGCTGGTCATGGCTCATTCCGCCGTACAATTGGCAATTCGACGCGCGCGCCGTGGAAATCACCCGCGCCATTGCGCTCGATGGCAAATGCTTACGTGATAAATGCGAACACGATCACGATCTCGGGTTTGAATTGCTCAAACGTTTTTCGAATATCGTGAGCCAGCGTTTGGAGTCGACGCGTTTGCAATTGCTCGACGTGTACGGAAATTAAACGAAGGACGACTATGATTGCCGAGGCGATGCAACCGATGGCTTCACGGCCATTTCAAAAGCGGTGGACGGCGTGCTGGAGGGTCAGTTTGCCCACTATGTCAGCTACGCCAACACGGGAAAGCCCTAGAACCACTCGTCTTCGACATGCGCGCGAACCAGCATCGCGCGCAGCCCCCAGACCCGCAGCGCAGGCAGCGGAAACTTCTCGGGCAGACCCCGAACCACGGACGGAAGGCCGGCTTCCTCGCCTGACATGAGCAAGGCGAGGGCACGCCCGGCCCATGTCATGAACGCAACGCCATTGCCGTGGCAGCCAAATGCAAAGCCGACGCTGGGGTCCGACGGAAGCGTTCCGACGGCCGGCGTGAGGCGGCGGGTCGCCGCAATGAAGCCCCGCCAC
>JABWBZ010000085.1 GCA_013359335.1 bacterium | reverse complement strand
CGTTGTCGATTTTACCGCTTTCATTGATTTATCTATTTCTTCCTGAATTGCTTTTCGGGCTTATAACGAAAAGCGCCGAATTTTCGTCGGGTCCGGCCGTTATCCGGTGGTCGGCTTTGATGGTGCTGATTGTTCCGTGGTCTTCCGCGTTTGGCTGTGTTTACGTGGCGGCGAATCAAATGCGCCTGGTGACGTTCGTTAATTTATATGCCGTAGCCATCAATGCAGCCATTACGTGGCTGATGGTACAGACAATGGGCGTGCAAGGCGCCGTGGTTGCGCTGTTGATTTCGAGCGCCGGATTCAATTTTGTTCATGCGCATCTTTTCAAAGTTCGTAATATTATGACATTTTCGTGGACCAATGTGATCAGGCGAGTAAGAGATGTGAAGAATTTTTTCATCGATCTTGCGGCTTATGGGAAAATATGAGTTGTAGCGAATAACTGTTATTGATAATGTATACCGTTTATTTTAACTTAGCGTAAAATTCAACGAACTCCAATTTTATGAAAGCAATTATTTTAGCTGGCGGTCTTGGAACGCGCTTATCCGAAGAAACCATCCTGCGGCCCAAGCCGATGGTCGAGATCGGCGGCATGCCGATTTTGTGGCATATCATGAAAATATATTCGGCCGGCGGCATCAACGAATTTGTCATTACTCTTGGCTATAAAGGCGAGATTATAAAAGATTACTTTCTTAATTATCATTATCGAAGTTCCAGTATTACGGTTGATCTTTCAAATGGCGAAATCAAGCAACATACCGCCCACAACGAGAATTGGAAAGTTCATTTAATCGATACCGGCCTTCATACGCAAACGGGCGGACGCATTAAACGCGGAATGATTTTTTCAGAACGTGAACGGGTACTGGCAACCTACGGCGACGGTTTGGCCGACATTCCCATCAAAAAGCTGATCGAATTTCACAAGTCTCACGGTAAACTCGCGACTTTAACGGCCGTACGTCCGCCATCTCGATTTGGTGGTTTGATTTTTGACGGCAATCGCGTCTCCGAGTTTTCAGAAAAGCCGCAAGTAGGCGAGGGCTGGATCAACGGAGGTTTTTTTGTTTTAGAGCCGGAGGTTGCGGAATATGTCGCTTCCGATCAAACACCGTTTGAACGTGAACCTTTGGAAAGACTTGCGCAGGAAGGGCAATTAATGGCCTATAAACATGACGGTTTTTGGCAGCCCATGGATACGTTGAGAGAAAGAGGCATGTTGGAGGATCAATGGAATTCCGGTAATCCTCCTTGGAAAATGTGGGGCTAAACGTATGTCATTTTGGAAGGATAAAAAAATTTTAATTACCGGTCATACCGGATTTAAAGGCAGTTGGCTTTCGCTTTGGCTTCAGTCGTTGGGAGCGAGGGTCATCGGCTATGCTTTGGAACCGCCGACGCAACCCAATTTGTTTCAATTGGTTCATGTCCAAGACGGTATGATTTCCATTCATGGTGACGTCCGGCATTATCAATCATTGCATAATGCCTTCGTGGACCACGCGCCGGAAATAGTTTTTCACATGGCTGCGCAGCCCTTGGTGCGTGCGTCTTACCGCGATCCGCTCGAGACGTACAATACAAACGTGATGGGCACCGCGAATGTTTTGGAAGCGATCCGGCAGATCCGCTGCGTCAAAGCGGCCGTTATTATCACTACCGACAAATGTTACGAAAATAAAGAATGGCATTGGGGATACCGCGAAAACGATCGTCTCGGCGGTTTTGATCCTTATTCCAATAGCAAAGCCTGCGCAGAATTGATAACGGCATCGTATCGTCATTCATTTTTTAATCCGGATCGTTACGCGGAACACGGTGTGGCCGTTGCATCGGTCAGAGCCGGCAATGTTATTGGCGGAGGCGATTGGGCCGAAGACCGGCTCATTCCCGACTTGATTCGTGGATTTATTCTAAAACAACCTACTCTTATACGTTATCCCGATGCTGTTCGTCCCTGGCAGCATGTCTTGGAACCGTTGTTCGGTTATATGATTCTGGCGGAAAAAATGTTTACCGAAGGCCCGGCTTTGGCCGATGCATGGAATTTCGGCCCTTATGCCGATGATGAGAAAAGCGTCGGCTGGATTGCCGATAAGATGGCGCAATTATGGGATAACGGCGTGGGCTGGACCCGTGATGGACAGCAACATCCACATGAGGCCGGGTATCTGAAATTAGACTGGTCCAGAGCCAGGCAGTTGTTGCATTGGCGGCCCGTATGGCGCCTCGAAGACGCATTGATAAAAATTATAGAATGGTACCAGACGTATCAAAAACAACCTGAACAATTACGTACGCTGACTCTTGCACAAATTCATGAGTATCAACAGAAGGTTATGAATGGCTGATCAATCGACTGACAAATCGGAACGCCTCGCTCGACTCCGTCATGAAATCTTGGAAAAAACAGCGCAGTATTACGAACTCGCATTTGGAACGAACAGTACCTTTGTTCCGGGCGAACAGAATATTCCGTACGCCGGACGCGTTTTTGACGCTCAGGAAATGCAAAATGCCGTTGATGCCAGTCTCGATTTCTGGCTTACGGCAGGGAGATTTTCAAAGGAATTTGAAACGAAGTTTGCAAAAAAACTCGGATTGAAGCATGCGATGCTGTGCAATTCAGGTTCGTCGGCGAACCTGCTCGCTTTTATGGCGCTGACGTCGCCGTTATTGGAGGATCGCCGGATTCGTAAGGGCGATGAAGTTATAACCGTTGCCGCTGGTTTTCCCACAACCGTTGCGCCCGTACTTCAATTCGGTGCTGTACCGGTATTCCTGGACATTCAGACTGAGACTGGAAATATTGACGTACGTTTTCTTGAGGAAGCGTATTCGGAAAAAACACGAGCGGTTATGATCGCACACACACTAGGCAATCCATTCGATCTGGATGCTGTAACGGAATTTTGCCGACGCCATCATTTGTGGTTGGTCGAAGACAATTGCGATGCGTTGGGCTCCGAGTATCGCGGGCAATTAACCGGTACGTTTGGTGATGTGGCAACCAGCAGTTTTTACCCGCCGCATCATATTACCATGGGTGAAGGTGGGGCCGTCTACACCAATAAAAGCATTCTTAAACGCGCGATCGAATCGTTTCGCGATTGGGGGCGCGATTGCTGGTGCGAGCCGGGCAAGGACAATACGTGCGGTAAACGTTTCGAATGGGAACTCGGTACTTTACCCAAAGCGTATGATCATAAATACATTTATCGTCATCTCGGATATAATTTAAAAGCTACCGACATTCAAGCCGCAATAGGATGCGTGCAATTGGATAAACTCGATCGTTTTGTCGGGGCACGCAGGAAAAACTGGCAATACCTTTATGATGAATTAAAAACTCTTGAAGAATATTTTGTCCTTCCGGAACCCACGCCGCATGCGAATCCAAGTTGGTTTGGTTTTTTAATATCCATACGTGACAATGTAGGTTTTACAAGAAGTGAAATTGTGCAGTATTTGGAAAAACATAAAATTCAAACCCGCATGTTGTTTGGCGGTAATTTACTTCGCCAGCCGGTGTTCGATGATTTTCGCAGCGCAGGAGGCCGTTACAGAACTGTTGGCGACTTAAAAAATACCGACCGTGCTATGTCGCATGCTTTCTGGCTCGGCGTATACCCCGGCTTGACAGAGACCATGCTGAATTATGTCATCGAACGCATTCATACGTTTGTCAAAAACGGGCGGTAATTTTATGCACCCGATCGTTGCAGAAGATATTCGCCGAATTATTGATTCCAATATACCATGGTCTCAACTGAATGGGGCTACGGTTCTGATTGCGGGAGCCAATGGATTTCTTCCCGCCTATATAATCGAGACTTTGCTGCATCTCAACGATCGGATGCGCAGCGGCATTCGGATTATTGGCGTGGCGCGCTCATTACCGAAAGCGTTAGCCCGTTTTAAAAACTATGCCGGTCGTCACGATCTTGATTTTGTCGAAAGCGATGTGACCAAGCTTGAAACCATCGAAAATCGTACGATCGACTATATCATTCATGCGGCTAGCCAGGCGAGTCCGAAATATTATGGCGTCGATCCCGTCGGTACGTTGTCAGCCAATGTGACCGGGACGGAACGGCTACTGAACATGGCACGTGCGCATCAGGTAAAAGGTTTTTTATTTTTTAGCAGCAGCGAGATTTACGGACAATTAACAGCAGGACAAATTCCCGTAAAAGAAAATGAAATGGGTACTCTTGATCCGATGGACGTACGCGCCTGCTATGCGGAAAGCAAGCGCATGGGTGAAACGATGTGCGTGTCGTGGTCTCATCAATACGGAATTCCCGTCAAAATCGTCAGGCCTTTTCATACCTATGGGCCGGGGATGGCTTTGGATGACGGAAGAGTTTTTGCGGATTTTGTTTCTAATATTGTAAGGAATCACGATATCGTCATGCGCAGCGAAGGAACGGCGACGCGTTCGTTTTGTTATCTTGCCGATGCAACCGCCGGTTTTTTTAAGGTATTACTCGAAGGCAAAAATGGCGAAGCTTATAACGTCGGAAATGCCGCCTGCGAAATAAGTATCATGCAGTTAGCCCAGTTGCTGGTAGGCTTATATCCTGAAAAAAAATTATCCGTCAAAAAAGATTTTTCCGTTTTACAAAACTATATTCCCAGCGCGGTTCAGCGCATCGTTCCGGATACTGCGAAAATTCAAAAACTGGGTTGGTTGCCCATTATAGGTTTGGAAGAAGGTTTTAAACGTACGATTGAAACGTATTTATGAATTTATCGGACATAAAGAAACGCTGGACGTCGGGCGATTTGACTAAAGTAGCTTATATTGACGCCATGTTTGAAAAACATCGTCGTTTATTTGAATACGTGGCGTTGTTACAGGACACGGACATTGAAAGCATCGAAATAAAGAGCGATGGTATTTTATGGCGATCCAGGCCACATGGATTGCGCTGGTTCACGGCCATGCCGGATAAACGCACCGCGCCGTTTGAAATATTGAATTTTGATCATTACGAGCCTGAATATCTTGATATGATGACGCGATTGATGGATCCGGGCATGACGATGATGGATATCGGCGCCAATATCGGATGGTATTCTTTGAATTTTGCCAAGGCGGTTTCGGGAGTGAAAGTGTGCGCATTCGAACCCGTCCCGCCGACATTCAAGCAATTAGAAAAAAATATAAACCTCAATACATTATCCATACAAGCTTTCAATTTTGGGTTTTCGGATCGCCCCGGTTTTTTTGATTTTTTTGTGGATCCGGATTTATCGACCAGCGCTTCGGCGGTCAATATAACCGGCCTGCCTGATGTACAACCCATTTCATGCAAACTTGAAACGCTCGATGCCTTCGTAGAAACGCATGGTCTTAAACCGGATTTTATCAAATGCGACGTCGAAGGCGCTGAACTTTTAGTTTTTCGCGGTGGCCAAAAAACAATGGAACAGTTTACCCCCATCGTATGTGCGGAAATGCTGCGCAAATGGGCCGCGCGGTATCAATATCACCCGAACGACATAATTGATTTATTCGGGAAATGGGGATACAATTGTTATTATATCGAAAACGGAGTTTTGACGGCATTGCTTCAAATGAATGAAACGACGGAAGCGACGAACTTTATTTTTCTCCATCGGGAAAAGCATAAAGCAAAAATTCAACAATTCACTAAAACATGACCCGCGCAGAGTTAAAAAAACTCGGACGTTCGATTCGAATTGAGACATTGAAAATGATCAGCCGATCCAATTCTTCGCATATTGGCGGCGCTTTTTCAATGGCCGATATTTTGGCTGTATTGTACGGCCATGTATTGCGGGTCGATCCACAAAATCCAAGATGGGAATTAAGAGACCGATTTTTGTTGAGCAAAGGTCATGCATGTGCAAGTTTGTATGCCGTGCTAGCGTTGCGAGACTTTTTTGATATCAAAGAATTGGAAACCTATGCGAAAGACGGCAGTATTTTTACGTCACATGCGAGCCATAAAGTGCCTGGCGTTGAGCTTTCGACCGGCAGTTTGGGGCATGCTTTGCCGGTTGCGTGCGGAATGGCGTTGGCTGCAAAACGCCGCCGGCAATCATGGCGTGTATTCGTCGTGCTAAGCGACGGCGAACTCAACGAAGGTTCCAATTGGGAATCTATCTTATTTGCGCCGCATCATTGTTTGGACAATCTCGTTGTCGTGGTTGATTACAATAAAATTCAAAGTCTGGGCACGGTGAAAGAAGTCTTGGATATTCATCCGATTGAAGAAAAATTTCAATCCTTCGGATGGGATACGTTACGAGTTGACGGGCATGATTGTAATGCACTGATGCTGGCTTTTGAGAAATTGCCTACTACTTTGGGAAAACCATTAGCCATTATTGCGGATACGATCAAAGGCAAAGGCGTCGATTTTATGGAAAATGAATTACTTTGGCACTATAAAACGCCAAGTGAAGAGCAGTTTGCTCAAGCGCTCGCGCAGTTGGAGAAAGAATCATGAGGACGGCGTTTATAAAACAGCTGATGGCAGAAGCGGAAAATGACGAACGCATTTTTCTTTTGGTAGGCGACCTTGGTTTTTCCGTTGTAGAACCGTTTGCGAATAAATTTCCGGACCGTTTTCTCAACGTAGGCGTTGCCGAACAAAACATGATCGGCATTGCATCGGGACTGGCGATGGAAGGGTACACGGTTTTTGTTTATTCCATTGGCAATTTTCCAACATTACGCGCGATGGAGCAAATTCGTTACGATGTATGCTATCATGAAACCAATGTGAAAATCGTTGCCGTGGGCGGCGGCTATGCGTACGGCGCTTTGGGGCCTTCGCATCATGCGACGGAAGAAATCGGAATGTTGCGCGCGATTCCTAATCTGCGAATTTGCGTACCAGGCGATCCTTCCGAAGCACAGCGCATCACAACTCTGATTGCCGCAGAGAGAAGTCCGTGCTACCTCCGATTGGGAAAAGCAGGCGAAGCCGTCATCCATACTAAGCCATGTGATTTTGACTTTGGAAAGATAGTGCAAGTAAGCGAAGGAGATGAAACGGCCGTGTTGTGTTCAGGAAGCATATTGAAATACGCGTATGATTTTCTGAAGGAAGCAAAACGCAATTGGGGACTCTATAGCGTGCCGTTTATCAAACCTTTTGATACGGAGGCTTTATCGGTGCTGGCTGAACGATATAGCCGTTTAATCACGCTCGAAGAACATCAGATGAACGGAGGGCTGGGTTCGGCGGTTCTGGAAAATCTGAATGATCTGGCGCAGGCGGGGCGTCTACACCGTTGGCCTTCAGTCAAACGTTTGGCCATTCCGGATCGATTTATCAGCACCGCGGGTTCGCAACAAACTCTGCGTAGTTTGGCCGGACTTACCTTGGACTAATTGATTATGCAACATTCTCCAGGCTCACCATTATTGACCATTGGCATTCCAACATGGAATCGCTCCGCGATGCTCCGTTCGATGATACTTTCAGTGACGCATCAGGCTGAAACGGATGGTGTAACCGATTTGATCGAAATCGTTGTCAGCGACAATGACTCAACGGATGACACACAGGCCATGGTAAAGTCCATTGCTACGCCTGTTCCCATTCGATATTCAAAAAATTCCGAAAACGTCGGCGCGATCAAAAATGTTCTGAAAACTTTATCGCTCGCCGAAGGACAGCATTGGATGTTTTACGGAGATGATGATGAAATGGCCGATGGCGCTCTGCTACAAATTTTGCAATTATTAAACAACCATTCTGATCGGTCGGTTTTTCTTTTTGAATTGCCTGAAGCGGCTGATTTAACGGCGGAGGAAACGGCCTCGCAGTACTTTTATCGAATGGGCAATGCGGGGCGATTTGTAGTTAAAACGGGTCCGGCGAAAAAGGCATTGAATGAAATGGGCGAGGAATTGTTCCATACGTGCTGGCCGCAAACGCAGATTGCATTCTGTGCCATGCAGGCCAATCCGATTTCAAAACCGGTCCGGACGTCGCCGCTCCTGGCGACGGTTTCGCCCCATCATCATGAGAATACGATATATACCGGGTGGTATCTGTGGGAAACTAATTTTAATTCACTATACAAAACGGCTAAAAATTTAAAACAAACCATGGGAGGAAACTTTTTTCATGCTGCTTTGTCGCATATTTTTTCGCGGCCGAGATTGATCTTTGTTTTAAAACACGTGTACCTGCATACTACATTTTTTGATACATCTGGAGACATCCAAAAACTTAAATTTGAAACACGTTTATCGATAAATAACAAACCGCTTTTGCATGCGGTATACTTCACATTGTTTTGGTTTGCCTCGATAATGCCAAAACCTCTGAAGAAAATTTTATTTTATACGCTATTGCACATCGTTTATCCGCTCAAGGCCGGAAAGATATTGGAAGAAATAAAAACAAAGCGAATACAGATATCCGATCTGCGCGAGCGAATCAAACATAATAAAGCGATAAAAATGTATGAGAGTTCGGCGTTTTGATAGTTATTTTGCGGATTGATTGGGTAATGTAATCACAAATTCCGAGCCTTTGCCAACCACGCTCCACACGTCGATGGTTCCGCCGTGTTTTTCGATAATGCCGTAGCTGATCGTCAGCCCAAGCCCGGTGCCTTCCTCTTCGCTTTTGGTCGTAAATCCACTCTCAAAAATTCGGGGTAGATTCTCTGCCGAAATTCCGCTTCCGTCGTCCTTGATGGAAATTTTGATCGCACCGTTTTCCTGCCAGGTTTTGATCCAGATATTGCCTTGCTCTTTGATGGACTGCGCCGCGTTGTATATCAGATTCAACATTACCTGTGTCAACGGCCCCGGTAAACCCTTGATTCTTGTAACTTGCTGATAATCTCTATGAAAACGTACGGCATACTTATATTTATTTTTGAGCAAATTGATGGCGCGTTCGATCTGGTCGATTATACTCACGTCCGTCCATTCCGCGTCGTCCAGCCGTGAAAATCCCCGAATGTCCTGAATAATGTCGCGCGCTAAATCCGAAGCGTTTTGCATCGTATTCAAAATCGATTCAAATTCCGTGATGGTAAATTCAAGATTGTTTTGATGAACCCATTCCGTGATGCGTTGTAAATCTTCGAAAGATCCGGCCTTTAATGTGCGATCGAATAAAACCTTTAAAAGCGCCCATTCATGTTTGGCCAAAATCGACGCCTGATGCATATTCGAAACCGGGTTGCCGAGTTCATGGCCGACCGCGCTCATGAGTTTACCCAGCGTAGTCATTTTCTCGGCCTGGATCAATTGCTTTTGCGCTTTTTCAAGTTCTTGGTAAGCAATTTCAAAAGCTTTCTTATGGAAATAATGTTCGGAAGCTCGTTTGATATTGACCCGCAATGTTTCAAGTTCAAAAGGTTTTAAAATAAATTTATAAATAAAACCTTTGTTGATGGCATCCATCATCACGCTCACGTCGGAATAAGCGCTCACCATGATACGAATGGCGTCGGGTACGATTTTTTGGGACTTTTCAAGAAAATCAGTCCCATTCATATCCGGCATTTTTTGATCGGATAAGATCACGATGATATCCCGATGTGCATCTAGAATCTTCAATCCTTCCGTACCGCCCGTCGCCGTAAAAATTTCGTAATCGTCATCCAATCCCCGCTGCATGACATTCAAAATCGACGGTTCATCGTCCACGCATAATACTTTAATCCTGTGTTCAGGATCGAATTGAGGAATTTTACTGAGCAATTGTTTGCTGATGGTTTTAAGAGGCATGATTTTCCTGTGAATGAAGCGTGAAAGTAAAGCGGGTTCCTCTTCCGTTTTCGCTTTCGACCCAGATACGCCCGCCATGGAGTTCGATAATTTTTTTAGTGATGGCCATTCCCAATCCCGTACCGCGTTCGCCATCTGTGCCGACGCGGCTTAGATCGCTGAATTTATTGAATACCTGATCGATTTTTTCGTGCGGAATGCCGCGGCCGCTGTCTTCGACGGATACTTGAATTTCCTCATGGCCGCCGGAAACGGATACCTGCACTTGTCCGCCGCGGTCTGTGAATTTTACAGCGTTGCTCAGCAGGTTACTGACGGCTTGCCACATTTTTTCTTTATCAATTTTAACGACTAATTCGTTATAACCCGGTTTGAATTCGATCTTAATTTCTTTTTGTTTGGCAATCGTCCGTATTTCCTCGATTTGTTCGCGAATAAGTTTGATAATGTCGCGGTTTTCCAGCTGCAGTTCGATTTTACCCGCTTCGATTTTGGCAATGTCCAGCAGGTTATTGATCAGCACCAACATGTGTTCGGACGCGCGGTGCATGAGTTCTAAGTCGTCGGATAGGAATTCGTCCGGTTTGTAATTTTGTTTTTTAGTTTCTTCCATGAGGATTTTGCTCGTACACAAAATTGAATTCAGCGGATTGCGTAGATCGTGAGCCGCAATATTCAAAAACTCGTCTTTCAATTGATTCAACTCACGAAGCTGTTCGTTTTTTTCTTGCAGTTCCTGAGTACGCAGGGCAATGCGGTTTTCGAGAGCGCGGTTTCGTTCCTGAATCTTACGAAGGCGGAATTGATATCCGGCGTATAAACCCGCTATCAGGAATAAGCCGCCGAAACCGCGGAACCACCACGTCGCCCAGAATGGCGATGCAATTGAAAACGAGATTTCGGTCGGCGTTTTGCTCCAAATGCCATCGGCATTGACGACCATAACCTGAAACGTATAGACGCCCTCCGGTAAATTGGTATAACGGACGGAGCGTTGATCGGTAAGTTCCGACCATTGATCGTCAAATCCGGTCAACTTATATCGATAGCGATTTAACGAAACATTTTTAAAAGCGAGCGCAGTGAATTGAAAATTTATGGTATTATGATCATAACCAAGAGCGGCATTTTGAGGTTGTTCGAATAAATTAATCGTAAGGAATTGATCGGACTTTTGCATGGCGGAAGCATTGGTCAGATAAACCAATGGCGCAATATTTGTCCGTTCATCGTTGGTGGGAATATAATGCGTGATGCCGTCGAAAAAACCGAACCAAAAATGTCCGTCGCGATCAATGGTCACGCTGTTATGTGTGGTAAATTCTTCGCCGATCATGCCGGATTTCTTGTTGTAATGAGTGACGAGGCGAAAACCGTGTCGAAGGTCGACTTCATCCACGCCTTTATCGGTGCAAATCCACAAATGGCCGGCCGAATCTTCCGTGACGTATGACACGAGATTGTGGGTCAATCCGTCTTTCACGCTCAGATGGTGTGCAATCCTGGCGATCGAGGGCTGCGGATCGATTTTGACAACTCCGGCATGCGTCGCAATCCATAAATACCCGTCGCGGTTTTGCGTGATTTTCCCAATGGTATTATTCGGGAATCCGTTATCGACATTATGCACTTCCAGTTCGATTTTCTGCAATGCACGCGATACGACACGGCACAAGCCACCGCCGCGCGTTCCGAGCCACATGCGCCCGTCTTTATCTAAAAACAAAGATCGGATGTAATTGATGGGCAAGCCATTGTCCGTAGTGTAATTAACGAACC
Source organism: bacterium (assembly GCA_013359335.1). Classification (GTDB taxonomy): domain Bacteria; phylum CLD3; class CLD3; order SB21; family SB21; genus JABWBZ01. The sequence continues at coordinate 905 of JABWBZ010000085.1, read as the reverse complement.
GTTTCGTGTTAATATTCAACACGCTAAGCCCAACATTGGTAGCAATCCACAAAAGTCCTTCGCGGTCGATGGCTAAATCGCGCACTGAATTTCCGATCAATCCTTCACGCGTGGTATAAATTCCGGAAAGATTGCCGGCATCATTCAGTTTGAATAAACCCTGATCGGTGCCAATCCAGTAATGGTTGGCCTGCGGCTGAATGGCCCAGACGGCGTTGCCTTTCATCGCAGGAATTTTCTGAATGGTATTGCCGTCGTAAATCGCCAGACCTTCATTCGTTCCGATCCAGATTTTTCCTGAAGGATCTTCACGCACACTGAGTACTAATTTATTAGGAAGCCCATCTTCCAATGTATAGTTAAGAAAATTTTCTGTAATCAAATGATTGATGCCCGTACTATAGGTTGCAAACCACATTGAATTTTCCCGATCCTGATAAATTTGCTGAATCCGGTTGTCGCCAAGCCCGTTGCGCGTTGTAAATTTTGTAACGGCAAACGACACTGGATCGTACCGCAAAGCTCCTTCATCGCGCGTTGCAAGCCATATCAATCCTTTTTTGTCCTGCATCATGTGATAAATCGGAGTGTTGATCGTCCGGATATTCATATTCTGCGGCTCCTGCAAAACTGTTCGCGATTGCATATCCAGAATATTGACGCCTTTTGCCGTCCCGATCCACAGCCGAAGAGCGCGATCCTTCAGAATCGCGTAAACGGTCATGGAGCGTAGCCCGTCTTTTTCAGTGAACCGACGGACGTGGGCATTCAATTTATCGAAACTGTACAAACCGTCATCGGCCGCTATCCACAACGTTCCTTCGTCGTCGTCATAAAGATAACGAATGGCGGATCGGGTCAGGCCATCACGGTCACTGAAAATTTTGAAACTGTTGATGAAAGCC
>JABWBZ010000384.1 GCA_013359335.1 bacterium | reverse complement strand
AGTTGTTGCTGTACGTCGCTGAGCAAACCCATTTTACTGTTTTTGTCAACCCGCAAGAAAATGAGCAATTGAACGTCTTTTTGGATTTTCTCGCTCGCAATCGTCAGCACTTCATCCATCGATGAAATAGGATAATCGTCAAATGATATATTCTCCGTGTCGTCAATCCAGATATAGGACGTGTGTGTTTTTGTGGTTAATTTTTCAATCTGGTAGGCTTCCGGCTCATCTACCGGCAAACCGGAGAATTTCTTGATGACCGTTGCCACCATAAAAAACAACAACAATGTAAATACGATGTCGGACATGGACGCGCTTGGAATCACCGGAGGTGGCGCTTTTTTGCGTTGAAATTTCATACATGCTCCAAATTTTTATTTATCAGGCTCTGCGATGGATATTTTTCGGGCATCCGCTTGCTTTAATTGATCCAGTACCGAAATAAAAACTCTATACGGTGTTAGCCGTGTGGTCTTCACGGACACAATCAACTTATCGTTCTTAACAATGCGATCCTTGACGATATCTTTAACCTGATTCATTAACCGGGGCTCTTCATCGATAAGAATATCGCCGTTATCATTGATCAGAATATTCATAATGTTGGTTTTCGGAATCTCTTTGACGTCGCCTTCGGGCGGCAATACAAGATCGATACCTTTGTCGCTGCCGATTGTGGTCACCACGAGAAAAAAGATCAAAAGCAAGAAAGCCATATCCGCGAGAGAGCCGGTCGGAATCTCGGCGCCGCTTACTTTACGTTTTTCAACTAGCATGGCTCTTCCTTAGTTAGAATTACTTCTTTTGTTCAATTTCCACTAATGCTTCCACCAGAGCGGCCGAGCTTTCTTCCATGTCGACAATCAAACGATTGATCTTAGCGGTAAAGAAATTATGGAAAAACTGCAGCACCATAGCAACCACAAGTCCGAATAGCGTTGTCAAAAGAGCAACGCCGATACCGGACGCAACGATCGTCGGAGAAATATCATTGGCTTTGGCGATCGCTTCGAATGCGAGGATCATACCTTGCACCGTACCGGTAAAACCAAGCATCGGAGCCATGGCGATAAAGAATGCAATCCAGATCATACCTCTTTCAAGAAACGCCATTTCGATTGCGCCCGCATTGACAATCGCTTTTTCGACCTGGTCAATGCCTTTATCCATACGCATCAGGCCGGCATGGAAGATCGCAGCAACGGAGCCTTTTTGATTGGCGCAAACTTCGACGGCGCGCTGCACGCCGCCTTCATCCAAAGCGCCTTTGATCTTGGTCAGAAATTGGCGGGTATTGAGGCCAGAACGAGTCAAGGTAATAAAACGTTCGATACAAATGGCGAGACCTATAATCAAACAGAACAAAATCGGATGCATAAATCCGCCGCCATCCCAGTAGTAATCAATTAATGTTTTCTCCATAAAAAAGGATCCTCCATTTTTTAAAAGAAGTGTGAGTTAAATTACTAAAATCGTTCTCAATTTTTTGGCGAAAAGGTTTGTGGTGACAAGTAAAAAAGAATGGAAATAAGATTTGTGTTGTTTACAGAATTGCCTTAAAAAAGCGCGTCAATATAAGCTAAAAATTTTTTAAAAGTCAATACTATTTTTGTGGCAATCACCACGGCAGCGAGGGCTGCGGCGACAATTCCATCGCCGATCGAACGCCTTCTTTGTATTTGAGCCATCCGGTAATGCCGATCATCGCCGCGTTGTCTGTACACCAGGCCGGAGACGGAATAAAGAGCTTAATCCCCTCCTTGCCTGACCGTTCATTCATCAGCCCGCGCAGTCGCGAATTAGCCGCCACGCCGCCGGTGACAACCAGGGATGAAATATGGTGATCTAAGCAGGCGCGAATCGATTTTTCGACAAGCACGTCCACCACGGCTTCCTGAAATCCTGCGCAGATGTCATTCAAATCCTTTTCGATTTCCGTGGACGAGTGCGATTTGAGAAAATTCATCACGGAAGTTTTAAGACCGCTGAAACTGAAATTCAGATTCCGGTCTTTCATCAATGGCCGTGGAAAAGAAAATCGGCCTGCGTTCCCGCTTTTAGCGCGCTGATCGATCAACGGCCCGCCCATCATACTGTCTTCGGCCGGCTGCAATCCGAGCAAACGGGCCACTTTGTCAAAGCATTCGCCGGCGGCATCATCGACCGTCGAACCGAGCAACTGATAATCGCCGATAGACTTGACGAGCACCAGCAGCGTGTGACCGCCTGATACGACGAGCGCGATCAGC
>JABWBZ010000383.1 GCA_013359335.1 bacterium | reverse complement strand
CCAGCAGGTATTTACCGGTATGCGCAGTCCAACCATTGATGGTATCCGCGCCGATTACAGTTACAAAAATAATTTTAATTTCATGGGTTACTTCGGTGCGCTTCCGCCTGCTGACGGCGGCGCCTCATTGCTGAAGCCTTTCTTGCGCAGAAGCTGGGGATTGAAATTATCAACATCAAAATTGTGGGCGACCAACGCTTCGATTACCTATTTTGATAAGAGCCGAGAAGGTCCATATTATTATACAGAAAATTCTTTCGGTTTCGACAGCCTCGTGACGAGACCGGATTTGAAAGAACGGATCGTTGGTTTTGACGTCAATCGGATGTTTTTAAAAAAACTCAACGTCTTCGGTAATGCACAATATAATGCACTGGAAAAAAACATTCAGCGTGCGTCGGGTGATTTTCAATACACGCCGAACGACGATTGGTTTGTAGCCGTTCAATATTTGTATCGCCGGCCGCTATTGTTGTACAATTCGATTTTCAGCGCGTTTGATGATATTCGTAGCAACCAGGAAATTTGGATGCGCGCTCATTATCGCATCAATGAATGCTGGGGTGTGAACGGCGAATACGCGAATGTGTTTTACAAAATGAAAGACGCATGGCGTTACGGTCTCGGCGTTATTTTCATGAGAACCGGGTTTCAGTATCAACGCCGCATGGGTTATGGCGGAACCATGGACGCCTTCACCGCTTCTGCATATTATCCGATCAATAACCGTTTGAAAGTCAACGGAGCCGTGTCGTATACACGGTTTGATTTAGCCGACGATATTACGCCGGGCGATGTGGATACGACGACCGCTTCACCAGCGGTTTTGAGAAATACCAATACGGCTTGGTCGGCAATTGCACGGATCAATTATCAATTCTTCCGTTCATTCAACGTGGACGTCGAGGGGCAATTGTTATCGCAAAATATTAAAAGCTCGCCGGTTTTTGCCGGAAGCAAATACGATGTACGTTTCTTCGTAAGAGCAAACTATTGGATTTTTAAAAGAATCTAACCGGTGAAAGATATGAAATCATTCAAATTCAACTCAATGGTCATTTTGCCCTTTACGGCGTTTGTCCTGTTATTACTCGGTCTTTCTGGAATTGGACAGACGACGAAGTCAGGATTATTTCTTCCATCCCAGATGGTCCAAAAACTAATGGGGCATAAATACCATGATATTTATAAAGAAGAAGATCGCACAAAGCTGATCAAGTTTAGTCACGCGTACCATAAAACGGATGTGGGCGCTGAGTGTACTCAGTGTCACGCAGGAGTTGAAAAAAGCACTAAGTCTACCGACAATAATCTCGGTTTGATGGAAGATTGTTATGCATGCCATGACAAGAAAAAAACGGATTGTTCGTATTGCCACATGGAAAAATCCGAACCCTATTCGGCTTTTGCTAATCCCAAACGTGAATTAGTCTTCTCGCATAAACAACACATGGATTTAGGATCGAAATGCGAAGATTGCCACACCAATGTTGGTGAAAAAGGTTATGTCAATGCGAGTTTTCTTCCGAATATGGAATCGTGTATGGGCTGTCACAATGGCGTCAAAGCTGGCAATGATTGCCAGACGTGCCATACGGATATCCGGTTTATCAAACCGGCCGACCACGTGGGCGACTTCATGCGGACACATAAACAAATCGTTGCAACGCAAGGCGATATGAATTGCGTGATGTGCCATTCCTCGGAGACCTGCCAGGAATGCCATGAAGGCGGCAATCTGGAGAAATTCAAAAAACATGATGATTTTACAACTTCGAAAAGCGCTTCCGGTGTCACGAGTAATAACAGCATGATTTTGCAACGTTCCCACTCACTAAATTATCTTTTCACGCACCGTTTCGACGCCAAGGCCAAAACGTCCGATTGTCAATCATGCCATGAGACGGAAACATTCTGCGTGCAATGTCATGCGCAAAATCCAAAAGTTTCAAAACCGGCGGGACATGATGCTGCTGGATTTGTTAGTTTCACTGCAGGAACCGGCGGTGGTCTGCACGCACAATTGGCCAAAAAAGACATGGAAAATTGCGTCTCCTGTCATGAACTCGAAAAAGGCGATGTAACTTGTTTGCAATGCCATACCAACGATGGGAAAAGACGATAAATTATTTAACCAACGACGATAAGGTTGGAACTATGAAAACGTTTACATTCATTTGCAGCATTTTATAGATAATCCATCCGATGACGACCACTCCGCTTAACACCTGAATAAGTGCGAATCGGATGGTTT
>JABWBZ010000382.1 GCA_013359335.1 bacterium | reverse complement strand
ATTGGAACAACCGGACACGCTTCAACATCTTGGCGTTCGCGATCGGGCAATGCTGGAAATGTTGTATGCATGCGGCCTGCGGATTTCTGAATTACTTGGGATGAAACAAACCGATTTTCAGCCTGCATCCGGATTCGTTCGCATTTTCGGGAAAGGTTCCAAAGAAAGAATTGTCCCGGTGGGCGAGAAAGCTATTGAATGGACGTTGTATTATCAGGAAAAGGTCAGGCCGCATCTGTCGGGAAAAGAAAAATCGGCGGATATATTATTTCTCAATGCCAAAGGAAAAAAAATGAGCAGGATGGGTTTTTGGAAAATTCTGAAACGGTACGTTGAGATGGCAGGCATTACCAAAGATGTTACGCCCCATACATTTCGCCATTCGTTCGCAACGCATCTGCTGGAAGGCGGCGCCGATCTGCGCGTCGTGCAGGAATTGCTCGGCCACGCCGATATTTCAACCACGCAAATCTACACCCACATCGACCGTGAATATTTAAAAGAAGTTCACAGGACGTTTCATCCGAGAAATAGGTAAGAAGATGGAAATTAAATCGTAAGAATATTGCCTATATGAATTTGCCTATATTATAAACTAAACTATTGTAACCTTGCATTTTTATAAATAGAACATCTTGCTTTCCTAAATTACACGATAGCGTAAATATCCCATCACGATCTGCCGAAGCTATGCATTTAATATAAAAACGCCAACTAAATTCTAAGCTATCTTTATCTAAAGTTGCTATTACAATATTCGCACCTGGAAGAGGATCCGACACATCCCAATCAATTGCTTTTCCTTTAAAATGAACTGAACCGGTTTGGTTGTCAATTTTAAACATCAATGATTTAATCTTTGAGCGATACTGTCCTAATTGACCACCAACTGTTATGGAATCACCGTATGAATAAATGAAACGTGGATTCTGACATAATTCGAATTGATTTTGATGTATGTTATTATATAACGAGGAACAACTGCATAATAAAATTGATATAATAGCTTGAAGTTTTATTGGTGACAGCGAAAAAAGTTTTCTATTTGTAAATATCATAACAATCAGCAAAATCTGAAGTAGTAGTTTAGTTAAGATTAAGTTGCAAAGTCAGTTAAGAAAATTAATCAAGAGGTTAAGGCTGTCGCAGTTAAAAAAATCACGATTCAATCTCGCGGGTTTTAATTTATCATTCTTAATTTTTAATTTACCTTCCGTGGCATCCGGAATTTTTCAAGCATCCCAGGCACATATTGGCCAATTCCAGTTGATGCATACAGCGCGGGCATTTCATCAAAAATTGATTTTCGATTTCTAAGCCGCAGCATTCGCATTTCCGCGAAAACGTGGACGCGGTTTGTTTGACGTCTTTTATTTCAATTGTACACTGGCTCATAATCTTTACATGATAATTTGAGCAATGATCCCACCTATGAAAAACGCGACGAACCATGTTCCTAACCAGATGATGGCGCCTTCTTTGCCGCCGCGTTCTTTGAAAAGCACCATCACGCTGGCAACGCACGGAACGAAAAGCGTCATGGTTACAAGACCGACGAGGACTTGCGGTGCGGTCAATTCCATCGTCAGAAATCCGGCAGCGCCGAAATCACGCCGCACCATACCCATGACGAAAGCCGTCGCGGCTTCACGCGGCAGGAGTAGCCAATTGGTCGTCAGCGGCGCAAAAAGATTTTGCCACACTTCGAGTAATCCCGTGACTTGCATGATCGATACGATGGCTGCGCCGAAGAAAAACCACGGCGTCGCTTCTTTCATGAACCCGATGGTTTTGATATACGTTTTTTGAGCGACGTTATCGAATTTGGGCAAGCGCATGGGCGGCAGATCGATCAGCAGCGCGGAGGATCTGCCCGGTAAAACAGCATTGAGAACCGTCCCGAGTACTACAAGGATGACAAACATAATGGAACAATAGAGCAGTACGTACATTCCTCCGGCGGCGGCCAATAAAGCCGTAATGACGGCGAGTTGGGCGGAACAGGGGATGACGAAGTTTAAAATCGCCGCCGCAATGGTTTTTTCGCGCGATGTATTGAGAAGCCGCGTCGTGATCGTCGCCATCGTCACACATCCAAAACCTAATAAAAGAGTAATGACCGCACGGCCATTGAGACCGACGCCGGTGAGCAGCCGATCGACCAACGTAGCCAATCTTGGCAAATATCCGCAATCTTCAAGGATCGATAAGAATCCGTAAAATCCGATCACAAGCGGCAGAAGAAGGAAAACAAGATACGTTACCGTCATCGTCAAAACGCCGAATTCAC
>JABWBZ010000381.1 GCA_013359335.1 bacterium | reverse complement strand
AGTGTCACGCCTGTCCTTGCCGAACAGTTGGCCCATCCGGTATTTATCAGCGAATTTGAAAAATTTCTGGATGAAGAAATCGCTCGGGCAGAACAAGATACGGCATTGTTTTTAAGTTCATCGCATGAACAAGCCTTCGTTTCCGTATCCGAATTTTGGAGAAATTTTTATTCTAACGTTAAAAATGATTTCATCGATAAATATCACCGCGACCTGATCGGGGCTTTCCGGTCGTTGCAGGAACGCGGCTGTTTCGACATCATCACGTGCGGCGCGACGCATGGTTATTTTCCGCTCCTTGGAAAAGACTCGAGCGTGCACGCTCAGATTAAAATGGCCGCCGCGACGCATGAAAAACATTTTCATGTCAAACCGCGCGGAATCTGGTTGCCGGAATGTGCCTATCGTCCTCGCTATTTCTGGAAAGCGCCCGTCGCTTCTTCATTGGGACAGGTGCCGTTTTTGCGAAAAGGTGTCGAAGAAATTCTGGACGAAAATCAAATTGAATATTTTATAGTCGATTCATCGCTCGTCCAGGGCGGCAAAGCCGTCGGCATTTACATGGGCCGTTTTGAAAATTTGCGTAAATTGATGCAGCAATTGGAAAAGGAAGATCAGTTTAAATCCGTACCCGACGGCTCGCATTCCGTTTACGAAATTTACGGCGTCAAATCATCGCACGAGTCAAAAGCGAAGCCGGTAGCGATTTTCGCGCGCGACGTCGAAACATCGATGCAGGTTTGGAGCAGCGTACAAGGTTATCCGGGCGGCGAATGGTATCTCGATTTTCACAAAAAACATCATCAAAGCGGGCATCGTTATTGGCGTGTGACCAGCATCAACGCCGATCTCGGCCAGAAAGTTCGCTATGAGCCCGAACGAATCGAAACGGCCCTCGATGCAGACGCCGATCATTTCGTCCAATCCATAAAAACCGCGCTGCATAATTTTAAAACCGCTAACGGTTACGAAGGCACATTGACAGCGCCGTTTGATTCCGAACTTTTCGGACACTGGTGGTTCGAAGGCCCGGCTTTTCTTAAAAAAATTTTCGAGCGTTTATCAAACGAACCTGCGATAAACGTCACGCATTGCGCGGAGACGATCGATACTCATCCGCCTGAAAAAATTATCGCCATTCCGGAAGGTTCGTGGGGCGCCGGAGGCCATCATTTTGTGTGGCTCAATCAAGATGTCGCGTGGATGTGGGAATTTATTTACAACGACGAAGTAAAAATGCAAACGTGGATTGAGCGGTACCGCGATTCGAACGATACCGAAATACAAATGATTTTACGCCAGATGGTTCGTGAACTTTTTCTTCTTGAATCTTCAGATTGGCAATTTCTGATCAGCACGCAGTCGGCCAACGATTATTCCATCAAACGGTTTTCGGAACATCATCATCATTTTATCCAGCTCTCTTCGCTTTGTGAAAAAAAGGCTTCCGGTCATATTTTGTCTGACCATGAGGTCACTTATCTCCATGAAGTTCGTGAAAAAGATTTTCTTTTTGACGAAAAGAGGATCGATTTTCAATGGTTCCTTCCTGCAGCCAACTAGGTTTTTGAATGATTGCTTTTTAGGCTAATTTGCATTAGTTTACCTCGTTAAACTGATTTTTCAATATCAAGCATTTTGGAGGACGGCATTATGAAAAAAACGATTACGATTTTGTCAATCCTTGCCTTGTTTGCAGTAACCGGCGCTTCGGCGCAAATTCCTTTCGCCAATTTAGGATTTGGCGCCCGTGCAGGGTCAAATACGGAAAACGGCGATTTCTTTTTCGGCGGCCAGGCCTATCTTGGAATTTCCAAATTTACTTTGGTTCCGAATTATGAATATGCTTCCGGCGATGATGCAAAATTTCATACAATCAATATCGATGGCCAATATGAAGTCTATGGCCTCGCAGTAGCCAAAATGTTTATAGGTGGCGGCTATGTAATTCAGTCCGTAAAACCTGATAAAATTGTAGGTATAACGGTAAAAAAACCGACTAATAAAGGCTTTAACGTACAAATCGGCGGCAAAGCTGGTTTAGGTCCGATTGAAATATTTGGCCTTGCTAAAATGGTTCGCATTGACGTGCAAAAATTCAATGAATTTGAAGGATCCGGATCCAATCTCAAATTCGCTAAAAAAGCAAAGATCAATTATTCACTGGTAATCGGTGCGAATTTTAGTTTATTGTAATTTTTATTCGAACGAATTTACATTTCAATCTTCAACTTACCGCAGCGCAAGTTGAAGATTGTTTATTTTATACTGTGATGAAGGAGCTAATATGGCT
>JABWBZ010000084.1 GCA_013359335.1 bacterium | reverse complement strand
GTCCGCCAGCCACTCGGCCGAGAGCGCGTAGCGGCCGACGCTGGCGAGCACGTGGCCGCGCGTGTCGAGCACCGCGAAGACGTCGGCGCGCGTGATGGCCTCGAAGTCCGCGGCGACCCCGGCCACCGTGGCGCGGAACTGCTCGTCCTTCCACGACACCGGCAGCGAGACGACCGAGAAGAACTTGGGGTCGCGCACGATCACGCCGCCTTCGACGGCGAGCGCGTCGGCGCGGGCGCGCAGCATGCTCTCGAAGCCGGCCGAGGCGCGCTGCAGGTCGTCGCGCACCTGGCGGTGCACCTGCTCCGAGACGTCCTGGTCGACGCGCCACAGCGACGCGAGAATATTGTGCGCGCCGGCGTAGGTGAACGCGCGGGTGAGTCCGATCAATCCTTCGCCTTTGGCGATTTTGCCCATGGCGCTTTTACAGGCGCTGAGCGTGACGAGATCCGCATTGAGTTTCAGGCCGTAAATTTCACGCGTACGCAAAATGCCGTCTTCGTTGGACAGGCTGTCTTCCGGCGCCAGGACGATCCCGGAAATATCCGACTGCTGTTCGTTCATCAGTCCATGACTGGCGATGTGAAGATAACCGTAATTCCGCAAAGCGCCGGATTTGAACAAACTCTCGTTCGCATCGCCGTACAAAAATGTCCGCCCAGCGTACTGATTTTTCTGAAACAAGGCCGCGATCGATTGAACTTCCGATTTGGAAAAAGGCAGACCTGAAAGATAAGCGCCGCCCGCCGACCGGTAACCGGCGGCAAAATAATCCGAATCGCCTTCCGTCACGCTGCGAATTTTCGTGCGCATCGTGTCGCTGAAAACGGGCGCCAGCCCCGCAAACGCAAAGTTTTTTTCAGGCGAGTGATTAAATTCTTTCGCCATAATCGAAGCCGAATAATAATAGCTGACGTTAAATTGCCGGATCAAATACGGCAATTTCGAAAAATCGGGATTGCGATTATCGCTGCCCGAACTCAGCAGCGCCTCGAACGGAAGATAATTCATGGCGCCGTCCGGGATGATGTACAAGGACGTCTTGCCGCTTATGGCCGGTAAAACCGGTTGAATCAGCCATTGATAAAGCATGGAGGCCGACGACAAGTATCCGGAAAAATCCAATTCGCTCAATCCTTGCCGCATCGTTTTCACCGCCTCATCCAATCGAAGCGGTTTAGGCATTTCCACCACCGATAGTTTTTTCGAATCGATCACGGCCGCGACTAACGTGCTGTCGCCTGTAAAATAGTCAACGACCGCCGATTCGTTATTCAGTAATTTCCGGATCGAGGCCGCCGAAACGGCTGTCTGATGAAACTTCAATTCATAATAATCGGGAAATTGTTTTTCCAAACGGCGGATGAAAGCGTCGTACTGCGCGTGCAGATCAAATAATCGTTTTTCGAATACGGCAATTCTTGCACTGTCGGCTTTACGTTGAGTGATTTCTTTCATCCACACCGTTTCAACGTAGATCAATTCGTCTCTGAGCAGCGCTTCGGCTTCGAGTACGCTGTCGGGAAGCCCGGCGAATTGTTTGGCCTGCGCATCGGCCAGCGCTTCGATCAGCACGCGCGATTTATTCTTTTCGATAAATCCGAAAACCGTTTCCAGGTAGCGCTCGTCGCCGGTAGCACGCAGCAATCGCATCGACGTCCGGATAGCCTGTTCGTAAATCGATTGTGCCCGTTCGCTCAAAAACAATTTGGATCCTTCGGCGCGGTAACCGCTGCGCATGCGCTCCATCAAGTCGGAAACTTTCCGGTAGGCGTTCAGCGCGGCGATCAGGTACGACGTGTCGGGCTGAAGATGGCTGTACATGGCTTCAAACACATGCGCCCGCTGCACCAGCGCTTCGAGCAAATCGTTGTCCGACAATATTTTTTCGGAAGGTTCTCCGGCATTTTTCACCACGGCATCGGCAGCGCTGTCCGCCATCGCCAACGCTTGCGGCCAATCGCTCCGCCGTTCATACAATTTGGAATACCGTACATACATACCGGAAATGTACGGATGTTTGTCGCCGTAAATCTGACGAAATATTTCCAATGCCTGCCTATAGCCGGCATCGGCTGAATCGAATTGTGATGTTTCAATGGCGATATCGCCCAAATAGGAATACACTTTCGCTACTTCAGGATGCTCATTCCCATACATCAGCCGGTTGACGGCCATTACTTTTTTGTAATAGGCCAACGCCGTGTCTGATTCTTTTTTATCGCGGTAGTTGTTGGCCATATTGGAATAACTCATGGCAACGAACGGATTGGCTTCCGTGAATTTCTTAAGCCGGATGTTCAATGCTTTGCGATGGTATTCGAGAGAACGGTTGTAATCTTTTTTGTTATTAAAAAGATTGCCGATGTCATTATACGTATTGGCCACATCCGGATGATCGCCGCCAAAAGCCGCCTCACGGATTCGAAGGGCTTTGGTGTAATATTCCAACGCGGTTTCATAATCGCCCTTCAGGTCAAAGACGATGCCCATATTGTGATAAATGGTTGCCACGCGCGGATGATCCTCTCCGAGAGCTTTGATCTGAATCTTCAGCGCTTTTTGATAATACTGCAGCGCTTCGTCGTAATCGCCTTTTGCGCGATAAACCACGCCGGTATTGATATAACTGGCAGCGGTTACGGAATGATCGGGTCCGAAAAGTGCGTTTCGGATTGCCAATGCCCGTTGATGATAATTCAAGGATTGCCGATACCGGCCCAATTGGTAACTGACGATTCCCAAATTATTATAACTGTCCGATACATCGCGATGTTGGCTGCCGAAAAGTTTTAAGCGTAATTCCAGCGTACGGATGTGCAATTCCTGAGACCGTTCATAATCGCCCATGCTTCCGAAAATAATGCCTTTGGTAAAAAGTAAATTAGCCGTTTCGGCGGTTTCCCATCCGAGGTAGTGAGCGGATAAATTGATCCCGCTGTCGGCGACGGATAGCGCCAGTTCATACTTACCCTGTATGCGCCAAACTTCGGCGATTTCATCATAGCACACGGCCGTTGGCCGCCAGCGTTTTAAGTAATCGTTTGCGGCACGCGCCCGTGCGAGACAGATCAGGGCGCTGTCGTACCGGGCAGAACGCAGATATTTTTTGCCGGCCTTCAGATCGGCATCTGCCGAAACCGTGTCGATCGATTGGGCGCGTGTCAAGGCCACTAGCCCGCTAAATGCCAAAAACATGAGCAAACGCATAGCTTTTCCGGTTAAATAGATTATAGTTAAACTGGCTACGTCTTTATTTTATGATAAATAAAAAAAGTTAAAATTTCTAAAAAAAAATGTAAGTTTTTGAATTCCAATGACACTCCTTAATTACATGTTTTACTTAAGCCTTGTCCTCTGCGGCGAGAGCGGCGTGCCGGGAGCGGATTTGTCCCCTGACTTACGGCAAGTTGACCGGAGGACAAGGCTCTTTCGGTAATTACACAGGAGGATAACTATGAACAGAAGTTTACAAATTACAACCATGCTCATTGCTTTTATCATAGCCATCTTGATTTTGTTCTTGTACCAATGGGCATTTGCAAAAGAAGGCGCTCAATCACGCCTAAAGGTCAAACTCCGTAAACCGGATGCTATTGATCAGAAATTCATCGCGGCCAATAATTGGCGATACGCCATGAGAAGCAACGGATCGTTTATGTATGATCGCGATGATTTGGATCGAGACCGAAACAATGCCGGCGGCCTATTTCCGAGAACTGAAAATAAAACTTTAGTATATGCGGCTGGAATTTACATCGCGACGTTGAAGCAGGGAATACCGGTTTGCAGTGAAATTGAATTTATGAGCGAATTTCAGCCTGGGCGGATTACCAATTCAGGAACAAGTTGGGATTCGCTATTGTATGAGGATCCGGATGGATCCGGTCAGAAAGTATACTACCTTGAGCGTGATCATTTCGATAACGCGTGGCCAGAAGAGGCTCTGCGAGATATATTCGGCAGACCCGTTTTGATAGCAGATGCGCAGACATGGACCGTCTTTAATGACCTGGATACCAGTTTGAGCCAGGAAGGGCAGATCGTCAGCCCTAATCCGGGTTTAGGAGTTGAAATGGTGATGGAATCATTCGCCTGGAATGTTGGAATATTGTCTAACGCAGTGATTTTCAAACTCACAATCAGCAACAAAACTAACTCAACTTATTCTCAGAGTTATCTGGGAATATGGGCGGATACTGATGTGAATGCTGACGGCTCAGCTAATGATGTTATCGGAATTGATACAGCCCGCGGGATTGGCTTTGTCTATAATTTGGATAATTCGGACTATCCATTAGCTGTGGGGATTGATTATTTGCAAGGCCCATTCGTCCATCAAACAGAAGTCTCTCCTAAAGAATATTTGAAATTCAGGAACAATGATATTCTACTTACCTATGACCAAGTAAATAACCGGTTTTATCCTGCAACTGTTTTGCCCGACCATTTCACGCTTGGTGCGACTTCTTCGGTAAGCTATTTAGGCTCCACCGATCCGATAGAAAACAAACAACGTTATTATTTGCTCAAGGGTTTATTTGCAGACGGAAATCCAAAAACCGGATCTGGGTTTTCTGATTATTACCAATTCCGCGGTGATCCTCTCGCGCCGGGTGCTCCCAGCGACCCGAATGTCCAGCCGTACGGAGGCGACCAACGTATTTTACTAGGCACCGGCCCTTTCACCTTACCTGCTGATTCATCACAGGAAGTGTGGTTCGCCGTCATCGGAGCCAAAGGTCAAGATCGCCTCGACGCCGTACGCCAGCTATTCAAAACCGATGACATCGTTCAGTCGGTCTTCAATCAAGGCCTCGTCACGCCTCAGCCTCCGGAAATGCCTCATCTCTCGGCCACTGCTTTGGATAACCGCGTCGTACTCACCTGGCAGAATAATGCCGAATATTCCGAAGACATTGCCGGTGATGTCTTCCACATCACCACCGACAGCGGTTATATAGCCAATTACATCAAACGCGACTTCCAGGGCTATCGCGTCTATCGCTCCCGAACCGGTCTGGACGGAAGTTTTACTCTGCTCGCTCAATACGATAAAATCGATTCCTTTGGCATCGTGACTAATCGAAGAATCAATACTGAAGGCCATCTGGAAATTGAAGACGTCAATCTCGGCACTAACACCGGACTGCGGTACAGTTATATCGACACCGATGTGAAAAACGGTTACCAATATTTCTTTTCCGTCACCGCTTATGATGCTCAGCCGTATATTGCCACATCCGAACTCATTACCATCGACGGACTGACCATTTACAAACCGGCCGGCATCCCGATTTCACTCGAATCATCATTGTTGGCCAATCGTGTGCAAGCCTTCCCGATGAAGCCAATAGCGCCACTGCAATATAATGCCGTCACCGATTCTTCGGCTGGGCACATTGCCGGCGTCAGTGATGGTTTTATCGATCTGGAAGTCATAGATCCTAAAGCGGTAACCGGTGATGATTACAGAGTCGAGTTTTTCAACACCTCCGATACCATTCACGGTTATTCTCCGATGTTGGCCTACAGAGTCATCAACGTCACACAACAACAACCGGCGATGTTTTCCAATCGGGTGGACGATCCCGAAACATTTTGGGATTACAATCACGACGGCATCTTCAACGGCTCGGATCAGCCTTTTGACGAGCGCTATTTCAATACGGTCATTGCAGTACCGGATGACACGACACGCGATGAAGAATTCGGTATGGTCGATGGAATTTTACTAAAAGTTTTTGGGCCGGCGTCCACCGGAGTTTCTGCAATTTATGAAAATGGCCCGCAATATACGGCCCAAGGTGCTTTTCCGGGTAGTCGCTGGTTTTCCGGATATAGGAATTCAGGGTTAGAACTTTTATTCGGGGGCGCAGGACTTTCCTACCGCTTTTTAGGATCGACCGACAATGTAAATTTTCAAGATGTTGACATTCGTTTCAGCCGAAGCGCCGAAAATTGGCAAACGGCATACGGGCATACCGGTGCTTTCGGAATCCAAAATGAATTTTTTAAAGTCCCGTTCAGCGCATGGGAAGTTGATGACGATGATGGCAGCCTTATACCCCGTCAACTCAATGTCTTGGTTCGTGACGGATACGGCTTTGATGCCAATGGATGGTATTTAGATAATCTGACCGGCGGCGACCTTACCGGACCTCAGGGCCGAAGTTATATTCACATTATTGATTCCGATTATGACTCGACCGCAGGAGCATTAACCGGATATACGGTAGCCCAGCTTCCGGCCATCTGGACTTTGTGGCTATTTCCAAGATATGTTTTTTATCCAGTAGAATTAGACGGCTGGGATTGGAATGATTCATTGAAAGCCGCCCTTCTCGCCAACAGCGATGGTGGAAGCGTGGTGACCATAGATGAACAAGCCCGAATTTACTCCAGCATTCCGGATGAGGGTACGTTACATTTAGTTGCACCGAATATTTTATTATCTGATGACCGGTTTATTTTTTCAACGACTGCTAATTCAGCAATCACAGGCAAAAATAAATTAAAAAAATCACTGAAAAACATTTCGGTCGTGCCCAATCCGTTTTATATTTTTTCGCAGTTCAAACCTTCTACAGACAATAAAGAAATCAAATTCACCCGGCTGCCCGCCTCCTGTTCGATCAAAATCTTTACAGTCGCCGGCGACTTAGTCAAGATCATCTATCATCACGCTTCTTCCAATAATGATCGCATCGATCCGACGGCCGATTCGGACATCCGTGATGCTCCGGCGCTGGATTCATCCACAGAATCATGGAATTTGACTAATCACCGCGGCAAGCTTGTCGCTTCGGGTATGTACATCGCGCTCATCGAAGCGCCGGGCATCGGTAAAACAACCGTAAAATTTGCTGTAATTCAGTAAGGGAGAAATTTTATGAAAAAGATAGTGCTGTTCATTTTGGCAATTCTGGCTTTCAGTTATAGTCTGATGCAAACGGCCGAATCGAAAGAAGACAATATCACAAAATTTAAAGCCAGATTAAAGAAACCGGATGTCATTGATTACAAATTTATCGAAGGCGGCAATTGGCGTTATGTCATGTCCTCTAATGGTACATTTTTCTACGATGCTAACGATAATGACGGCGACGGGAATACCGCCGGCGGAGAATTCCCAAGAGGCTCTGGAACAACGCTGCTATACATGGGCGGTCTTTGGATCGGAACTAAACGTGATGGCGTTCCCGTCTGCAGTCAAAGCTGGTTCTCGACCGAATTTCAACCGGGCCGGATTACCAATTCAGGAATGCCGGTTGAAGAATTATTGGCCGAACCGGATTCCATTCCTGAAGCTCGGGTCTATCAGATCGGCCGCTTCTCCCAAAACGATGATTATTTCAATTGGCCTGAAGATGCGCTTCACGACCGGCAAGGTTTACCGGCGCTCATCGCCGATCAGCAAACGTGGGTGGTTTTTAATGACCTGGATACGGCTTTAGTTTTTAACAATGGTTATCCGCCCGCCCCAAGATTAGGAAAAGTTCTGGGCGTGCAAGTAACTCTCGAATCGTATGTTTTTAACTTGCCTTTCGCGCGAGACGCCGTGTTTCTGAAATGTATTATTGATAATAAATCCAACACAAATTATGATAGCGTTTACTTCGGAATATTTATGGATGCTGATGTGATCAATTCCAGTAGCGACATTGCTGGTAGCGATTCTATTCGCGGAATCGGATATGTGTATGACGCAAGGGATGAGGATTTAAATGCTGCGGCTGCCGTTGATTTGCTGCAAGGCCCCGTTGTTTCTATCGCTGATATTTCAAACGATCTGTACCAAAGGTTTGCTCAAAACCAGAAAATCTTGAATTATGATCCGGTCAATAATGGCTACCATGCAATATCGCTTCCCGCAGGACAATTTTTTTTAGGCGCAACGGCTTTTGCGCGTTCCTTAAAGCACAACGGGCCAAGAAGCGATACGGAAACGCTTTTTTATTTGCAAGGTAGAGATCGGAATGGCGCACTCAAAGCAGGCGCAGGGTACAACTATAAATTTGCCTTCCCCGGCAATCCGTTGACGCAGCAAGGCTCTCCGGATGTAGCCGGTATTTCAGACGCGCACGACGAACACGTGATGCTGGCAACCGGGCCTTTCAAAATTGCCTCCGAAGGAAAACAGGAAATTTGGTTTGCTATTACGGCGGCAACCGCTAACAACCGCCTGGAGGCCGTGCGGCAATTGTTCGATACGGATGATAAAATTCAATCTTTTTTTGATAAAGCGATTGCAGCCGGACAATATTATCCGCCCGTTCCAATCACTCAGGTTACGTCGATGGACAGCGCCGTGTTGATCGAATGGAAAGATAATGCCGAATTCGTAATCGATCGGACTGGCGAAGCGCTGGGCATTACACGCGCCAATGGATTTTCCGCGGATTATATCGGTGATGATTTTCAAGGCTATCGTATTTATAAAAGCCGTACCGGACTTGAAAATAGCTTCACCATGATTGCACAATACGATAAGATCGATACTTTCGGGACGGTACATCACATGACGTTGAATACCAATGGTTTTCTAGAACTTGAAGATATCAACCTTGGCTCAAATACCGGACTGCCTGATTATTTTGTCGATACTGACGTCAAAAACGGTCAACAATATTTTTATAGCGTGACGGCGTATGATGCCCAACCTTCCATCGGAGGACCGGATTCCATACTTTTTTACGGCCGCTATATCCTCAAACCGACCAACATGCCGGTGTCATTTGAATCGTCGATCTATACCAATGTGTTTTCGGCAGTTCCTATGCATGCCATACCCGGTATGAATACGATGGCTCGCCTGGACTCAACCGGCATTCTTCACCAGAGCGGAATAAGCGACGCCATGCCTCGTGCCTACATTGTCAATCCTGTTGAAGTAAAAAATGAAACCTACCGAATCGAATTTTGTGAGATTCCTTCTTATATTCGCGATAAACCTTTGATTGGCCTTACGCCGGGTGATTTGGTTATGCAAATTCGTAAAGATTCTGACAACGAGTTAGTTGAATTCAGCTCGCACGCTGATAATCCCAATACTTTTTTGGATGGTAACGGCAATGGAATTTTGGATAGTGATGCCAATGGCAATCTGATTGCCGATGACGAACGGTTTGACGATCGTTATTTCGTCTCATTAGAGCCGTTCAAGACCTACTCGGCGAGATTCGACGGCATAGACATTTATATATCCGATGAGATTTACCTCAACTCCTTTTATGAACCAACTCTTCAATATGCGGCCAGATGGTTTCGCGGAAGTTCGGCAAAATATTCGGGAGTCGAATTTGCTGGCTATCTCGGAGGTACAACGTTGAAAATACCAAATTTGAAAGCTATCGACCTGGTTTTCAGCCGCGATCCCGCTAAATGGCAAATCGCATATGGGCACGATGTATTTAAAGGAATACAAAACAAAACTTTTCCTGTACCTTTCCAACTATTTGAAGTGGATGCGAAGGACGGCGATCCGGCGCCGAAAGCCATTAATGCCGTTGTGTTGGACTCTGCCGGCCTTAACGGCTGGTTCCTCGACAATTCAAGCGCCGTGTCTGATGGAAGCGGTCCAGCCAGAGGCAATTACATATACGCCGTTCTCACCGATTACGATGGAGGCAGCGGATCGTTGTTAGGAAAATCCGTCGATCAATTGCCGTGCGCGTTTGCGCTCCGATTTTCACCCCTGGATTTTTTTTCGAGTAACACTTCCATGATTGACGGAGCTGACTGGAACAATTTACTCAAAGCGGCCTACGCCGATTTTGTTCTTACTCCGGACGAACGGGATTCGATCTACCGGCAAATTCCGGACGAAGGAACGTTTCACATCATTCCACCCTATGTTCTGACCACACAAGATACGTTTCTATTTAAAACCGTTTCTTCCGTTTCTCCTAAACCTTCTCTGAAAGATTTGAAACTGATTCGCGTCGTACCTAACCCGTTTTATAAATTCTCATCGTATCAGACGACGCCGGACGATAAGCTTATCAAATTCACCAACCTGCCTGGAAATTGTACCATCAAAATTTTTACCGTCGCGGGCGATCTGGTCAAAACTATTTATCACAACGCAACGTCAGACAATGATCGCGTAAATCCTTTGCCTTATAAAAGTATGGAAGATTTTGCGCCCAATGAAACTTCCATCGAACTCTGGAATGTTCGCAATCACCGCGGCAAACTGGTAGCTTCGGGCATGTACATCGCTCTCATCGAAGCGCCGGGTATCGGTAAAACGACCGTGAAGTTTGCGGTGATTCAGTGAGAAATAAATCACTCTTATTGGCACTCATTTAAAATGAAAGCAACTCCATGAAAAAAGCTCTATTCGGTCTATTATTATTTCTGGTGTCTTGTCAAGACACCAAAATAGTTCGCGAAACAGTTGAATTACCCTTACGCGTTAATGGATCCATTTGGACTTGGTATGAGGCCTATGATAGCGCTACACATTCGGATGCGGATTTTTTTGTCGATAATTTTAATGCAATCCCGACCGTTTCGATTAATGGAATCGAAGCAGATGATCCATTTGAAGCAGGATACAATCATTTTGACTTTGATAAACCTGTTTTTCCGGCGGATTCGATGTGCAGGATTATTGTCCGGGACGGTGAAAAGTCCGCTACATGCCAGATTGCCGTCCCTCGCAAGGCCGCTATTCTCTCACCTGCTCCCGGTACGATCATGCAATCGCGCGATCTTTCGGCAACTTGGAAAAATGCAAATGCCGATTTTTATGAATTCTATTGCTATTACGTTTACGAAGACTTACAGGGATGGTACTGGAGCAAAGACACACTTATTTCTGATTACAAAGACACGACCATTGTTTTACTCAACTTCCTTCCCGACCTTCAATTTATCCGAAGCTTTTGGTATGGCTATTTATCTGTTTTATCGATTCGAGGTCCTGAACTTAAATCAGGAATTGAAGGTAACGTCAAGGATGATGGACTCGGATTTATCTGGAGTTACTATTGGCAGCCTGGCGTAGAATTTACTTTCAGCCCACAAGGCACTCACACCATTCCTGAACTGCCTGTTGGATTCAAACATCGGTGGTCCAGGGAACATGTAATGAGAAATTATGTCAAACGAATGATCATTCAACAGGGATATGATACTACCAATTTGAACTGGCTGTGTCAATGAATTGATTCACTTAAAGCAATGGGCCCAATCAAGCGAGTTCAATAAATCAAAAATGAATTGCTGTAAATCATTCCGTCAGATTCGCATCGTGATTCAGTGAAAAGGGAGAGTTTATGAAAAAAGCGATACTATTGATTCTTTCGGCTATGGCAATCAGCTACGGCCTGATACAAACGGCCGAATCGAAAGAAGACAACCCATCACGCTTGAAGGCGAAACTCCGCAAACCGGATGTGATCGACCAAAAATTTATTGCGACTAATAATTGGCAATACGCCATGCGAAGCAATGGATCGTTTATGTATGATCCGAACGATATCGATCACGACGGAAATAATGCGGGAGGAATATTTCCAAGAACTGAAAACAAAACCCTGATTTGGGCAGGCGGAATGTACATCGCCACTTTGAAGCAGGGGATACCGGTATGCAGTGAGATTGAATTTATGAGCGAATTCCAGCCAGGACGAATTACCAATTCAAGAACGAGTTGGGACTCACTGTTGTATGAGGATCCGAACGGCGCCAATCAGAAGGTATACTACCTCGATCGCGATCATATCGATAACGAATGGCCGGACGACGCTCCGAGAGATATATTCGGTAAACCGGCGCTGATAGCAGATGCGCAGACATGGATGGTTTTTAATGATCTGGATACAAGTTTGAGTCAAAAGTGGCCAAACGGTACACCCGATGATTATCCCGGTTTGGGATTAGAAGTAACGCTGCTGTCATTTATTTTTTCGACGCCCGGTTTCGACAATGCGGTGATTTATCAAGTTACCATCCGGAATAAAACTAGGGTGAATTATAATGACAGTTATTTTGGATTGTGGGCGGATCCGGATATCGATTCCGGGACTAATGATATTGTAGGTACTGATACTACGCGTGGATTAGGCTTTGCTTACAATGTGAATAACTCTGATTATCCAGCAGCAGTTGGTTTTGATTTTTTACAAGGTCCTGTCGCTCACGTGAATGACATTTCACAAAAAGACGTTGAAAAATTTAAAAATCAAATTTTTAGATTGAGTTATGATCCGCAGTACAACATTTATCGACCGAAACCACTGGAATCCGGCCAAATAACTTTGAGTGCAACTATGCACGCTAGCTTTATTAGCAGTAGCGATCCCTTCGCCAACGAACATCGATATAACCTGCTTAAAGGATTATTTGCGGGTGGGATGCCTAAATCCGGAACCGGAGATTGTGATTACTATGTCTATCGAGGTGATCCGCTGGCACTGGAGGCTTCGACTGATCCCAATGTTGAACCCTATGGAGGCGATCATCGAACTCTGTTAGGTACCGGCCCATTCACCTTACCCGCCGATTCATCACAGGAAGTATGGTTCGCCGTCATCGGCGCCAAAGGTCAAGATCGCCTCGACGCCGTACGCCAGCTATTCAAAACCGATGACATCGTCCAGTCCGTTTTCAATCAAGGCCTCGTCACGCCTCAGCCTCCCGAGATGCCTCAGTTAAGTGTTTCGGCATTAGATAACCGCGTCGTGCTCACCTGGCAGAATAATTCCGAATACTCCGAAGAC
>JABWBZ010000380.1 GCA_013359335.1 bacterium | reverse complement strand
TATAATCGCTTCCGAATGCCTTGGATGAAATGTTGGCGCCGATTTTTGTCCATTTTCCACGCGTCGGTTGCATGCGATTGTCGCGTGTGTCACGGTACCAATACACGTCAAAACTCGAGAAAAAATGTTTTTCGATGTCGCGTTGTATGGCATCGGGCAGTAAATGGTACGTCAAATCCAATCGATTGCCGGCAAACAGCGCATCGGCGCCGGAATCGGCTTTGACGGAGGCCATTCTGAATTCAACAAACAAACCGCGCGTGATGATTTTTGAAAAATCGAATGTAAACGAGCCGCCGAGCCGACGGATTCCGTGTATATAACTTTGCAGTTTTTCATGAGTCGTATCGGGCGGTGTGTGGTAGTACACTAATCCTCGTTTTTCGATAAAGGCTTTGATGGAAAATGGAAGCCAGCTGGTATTGAAACCGTTGTTGGCGTACTCCAGATAAAAACCGCTGACGTTGCCGCCAACGATACTACCGATGTGTCCTCCGATTCGGAAATCGAATTTTAATTGTTCGCCGCTGCGGTTAAAAATATTTTGGCGAACACCGATCGGCGTTATAGTCCAACCGTCCATATCGTATAAACCCGCGGCGAAAATCAAATAGGGGACTTTCCTTTTTTCAGCTTCAATCGTGACCACTATCTGCCCTTTTTCAGATCCGGGTTGTGGCAAAATTTGAACGTTTTTGAAGAAACCGGAATTCTTCAAACGGAGTTTCGCCATTTTCATTTTTTCAAGGTCAAGAGAGGAATTGAGTTGCAGGCCGGTCAATTGAGCCAGCGATTGATCGGATAAATCGCTCATGGCTGGAAATCGAATCGATTCGACCGTGAGAATGCGCGCAGTGGTATCGACGTGCTGTGAAAAAGCCGATTGAATACAAGCGTATAAGATAAATAAAAAGGTTAGAATTTTTTTTGTCATTTAGCGTGAAATGGTTACGCCTTTGCGTGCGCAATATTTTTTTACTTTACACGAACTGCAAAGCGGTGAAACGGGTTTACAATGATTTTGTCCGAACGCGACGAGTAAATCGTTATACTTCAGCCAATGCCTTTCCGGTAGTTTTTTTCTGAGAGCCATTTCACTCTCGTCGGGAGTTTTAGTTTTTATATAACCGAAGCGGTTTGAAATCCGATGGACATGGGTATCGACGCACATAGCCGGCTTATTATAACCCAGAATTAAAACGAGATTGGCCGTTTTTCGGCCAACACCTTTAAATTTTAGCAGTTCATCGATTGTATCCGGAACTTTGCCTTGATACTCGTCGATTAGTTTACGGCAAATATTTAAAATATCTTTGGATTTGTTCCGATAAAAGGCAACTGGATAAATGAACTTTTGAATTTCTTCTTCAGATAGTTTCAGCATGTTTATGGGGTTTTCTGCAACATTAAAAAGCCTTATACTGGCTTCTTCCGTCACATGATCTTTAGTTCGCAAGCTCAGAACCGTTGAGATCAACACGCGAAAAGGCGATTGTTCGTCATGAGCGATCACACTGACAACGGGTAATTTCCATTGTACCGCTTCTTTCTCGATGATCGATAGTACCCGGCCAATACTGGAATTAGTGACCATTTTGTCCCTTTTTTTGTTCGATTTGGTATTGCAAACGAGTAAATATTTGGTTATCATTGCAAATTACAAGATATTATTTTTTGAATGGCAAAACAAGTAGTTTAAGTCGAAGAAATTTAATTTATTAGGAATTTTTTGAGGACTTCCTGAGTTCAGTTACTCGAATAGACTAATTTAGATCTTGGAGTTGTATACCATGTCCGAAAATTCTGTTTCGAAGATTTCGAAAACAGAAAGTACCTACGATCAAACGATTGCCATTTCACCGTCAAGTTCCTATGATCTTAGTGCTGCCGAACGTCTCACGCCAAAAAGAACTTACACTACAACTATTCCTTCCAAAGAGCTTCTATTCTATCGGATCGGATTTTATACAGTTTTGGCCCTAGGCTCGATTATTTTATTATTCACGCTCAATGGTTTTTATCTGTCCGAACGAATGGTGTGGAATACATACATCGGCCCGGTCAATGTCGGGGGTAAAACTATTTCAGAAGCCCGGAATTTATTCGAGGAGTATTTAGGTGAATTTAATCAAGTGAATATATCACTTCGTACGAATAAGGGCGTTTTTGTTGTCAGTAATGCCGGTTTCGGAGCGACTTATGATGTTGAATCGGCATTGATTCATGCCTACAAAAAAGGCCATTCAGAGTATTTTTGGATAAACCAGCGCGAAAGGTTTTCATCTGTTTTTTCTTCTCAAACGATCAAGCCTCAA
>JABWBZ010000083.1 GCA_013359335.1 bacterium | reverse complement strand
CTTCATCTTTTTTTGTTTTACTATCCTGCTGATGCACAAATTCTACAAATAATCATTCCTCGGAAATGCTGTCCGAAGTGATATTGTAGTATTTTAGTTTCTTATGAAGATTGGTGCGTTCGATGCCCAATTCGCCCGCTGCCTTGGTCACATTCCAACCGTTTCTCTCTAGCGCCTGAATAATGTACGTTTTTTCAACATCCTCCTTCAGGTTCTTTAAGCTTTTACCTGAATTAATGCTTTTAACGGGAACATTTTTTTCGAGTACAACCGGCGGTAAATCCGCCACATCGATTTTTTCATCCGAACTCAGAATCATCACGCGTTCGACAAGATTTCTCAGCTCACGGATATTTCCTGGCCACGCATAGCGTACCAGCGCCGACATGGCTTCGTCGGTAAATTTTTTAGGACGCGAACCGGTCTCATCGCAAATCTGTTTCAAAAAATAATCGATCAGAACCGGAATATCGTCTTTTCGTTCGCGTAACGGCGGCATAAAAATCGGCACAACGTTCAACCGGAAATACAAGTCTTCACGAAACGTGTTTTTTTCAACTTCAGCTTTGAGATCTTTATTAGTTGCCGCGATCACACGGACATCCACTTTGATTGTTTTCGTGCCTCCGACTTTTTCGAACTCGCCTTCCTGCAAGACGCGTAGAACTTTTGCCTGTACCTTCAGGCTCATGTCGCCGACTTCATCGAGAAAAATCGTTCCAGTGTGCGCCTGGGAAAATTTTCCTTCGCGATCGGCTACCGACCCCGTGTAAGCGCCTTTGACGGCGCCAAAAAGCTCGCTTTCGATCAAATCTTCCGGAATGGCGGCGCAATTGACTTTGATAAAGGGCTTGTTTTTCCGTGGACTCTGGTCGTGGATCGCGCGCGCAATAAGTTCTTTCCCGGTGCCGCTTTCACCAAGAATCAGTGCGCGCACCGTAGTCGGAGCGATTTTTTCAATTTGTTTTTTTATCGCAATGACCGGTTCGCTCCGCCCGACCATTTCAAATTTTTTGGAAATCTCGCTTCTTAAAGAGCGGTTTTCGGAGCGAAGAGAAATTTTTTCGAATACATTGTTCGCCGTGATTACGACTTTTTCTTTGGTAAGCGGCTTTTCGATAAAATCGTACGCGCCTAATTTGACGGCTTCGACCGCGTTTTCAATCGTGCCGTGACCCGACATCATCACCACGACGACTTCCGGTTCGTAATTTTTGATTTGTTTGAGCACGTCAATACCGTTCATTTCCGGCATTAATAAATCTAAAAACACCAGATCGATTGCCTGATCATGAATGATATTCAGCGCTTCCTTGCCGTTTTCGGCGGAAAAAATTTTATAGTCTTCCGCGCTCAAAATCATTTCTAACGATCGACGGATATTTTTTTCATCATCGACGATTAAAATAGAACTCACAAAGCCTTCCTCGCAAAATTTATGTACGTTTCAAAATTCTATTTAGCACCCGATTGATCACGGAAAAATCAGCGCATTTGAAAACAACCGTCAAACCTAAATATACAACGACGCCAATCGTAATGCCGACGCCGGCTCGCGTCAGATATTGCGCCCGGAGCGATTTGGAAAGCATCCACTCAGTATTCGTCAAAACATAATTGACCATCATCACGGCGATTGCCATCAACAATGAACACGCCAGAAGTTTGGCCGCATCCATAAGCGGTTTTCGCAACTCAAATTCCGGAACTTTACGCTTCAGCCCCACCACAAAAAGAATAATTTGAATCGAAAATGCAATCAATAGCCCAAGCGAGAACGCCGTCGGTCCCATGGTTTGCGAAAAAATATAACTGATCGATAGATTAACTGCCGTTCCGATCAGGCGAAACCAGAAAGGCGTCCACGTGTCTTTGATGGCATAAAATGCGCGCGCAAATAAATACCACAAACTCTCGAGCGGAACGACCATTGCAAAAAAGAAGAGAATCGACGCAGTTAAGTTCGTTTGTTCGATGCCGAATTTTCCGCCGCCCAGAACCAATCCAATGATTTCATTCGATAAAACCGCCATTCCTACGCCTGCCGGAAGTGTCAGATAAAGAATCTGACGGATTGAATTCTGAACATTGTAATTATAATTGACAAAGTTTTTTTTACTCGCGTTTTCAGCCAGAAAAGGGAATATCGCCGTTACAAATGAAATTCCGAAAATACTGACCGGAAAACTTTCAAAATCAAACGCATATTTGAATGCGGAATAACTGCCTTCCGGCATGTTGATCGAAATTTTCGAATACACTAAAAAAACCAATTGCAAGAGAGCCATATTTAAAATATTCGGAATGGCCAACAAATAAATTTGTTTCGCGCCCTGATCGCGCCAATTCCAATCAAATGAATAACGGTAATCGGTTCCTCGGATATCGATCCAATTAACCAATACCACCAAACATCCGCCGATCAGTGCGCCGTACGCCGCAGAATAAATACCGTAATCTTCATGAAATAAAATCATTCCGAGAATAATCGACGGATTGTAAACCAACAACGCTAAAGCGTACGCGATAAAATGTTTATGCGTCTGCAAAATCCCGCTGTAGATTTTGCTCAGCGCGAATGCAACTTGGGTAGCGAGAAAAACCCGCGCGATCAGAACGATTCCGTTTTTCTGATCCTCCGGTAATCCGGGCTTAAGCCACACATCGGTAATTTGCGGCATAAATATTCCGGTCAGCACGCATAATCCAGCAAAAAAAACCATCGTCATATTCAGAAAACTGCTCGCCATTTTATTGGCTTCATCGGTACTTTTTTGAGCCAGGTATTCTGAAAAAATCGGAATGAAGGACGACGCCGTCACGCCCATGATTAGCACTTGTTGCAACATATCCGGAATCGTTGTACCGTAATTGTAAATATCGGTATCGATGCTCGCGCCGAAATAATGCGCCATGACTTTATTTCGTACGAGACCCAATACCGTACTCAATAATGTCGCGATCGTTACAAAAAGAGCAGCAACACCTGCTTGCTGAGATTTAAAAATCGATGATCGGTTTTTTTTCAAAAATCCAAATGCCTTTTACTTATATCAAATGGTTTTATTGTGCAAATAGCCGTTGCCGCTGATAATGCCCTCGATTTCTTTTGTTGTTTTGTGGCGATCGATCAGACGTTTTAATGCCGACGTTGCTTTTTTCAACCGTTCGCCGGTCGAGCGCATTTCCAAAAACGCTTGTTTTTCATTTAAACTGAATCCCGAACTTGCAGCGATTAAAAACGAAAGTTCTTTTGAATTCATGGATGGAATGTCTACGGTTTTTTCATTGGACGTCAAACGAACGGCATCTTTGTACAAGGCTACAGCTCGTTTTGACAAGGCCTCCGTTTCCGGCCCGGCCGGATCCACATCATCAAAAAATTCCACCAAACCGGTTAGATACGGTTTGTCGCTGACGATTCGGCTGATCGAAAAACGTCGGATGCCTTCGGTGAAAATATTCATTCGTCCGTCGTCGAATGTTTCCATCACACGGCGAATTTCAGCGGAACATCCGATTTTATAAAAATTCTCTCCGGTATAATACACCACACCGAAAGGTTCGTGATGCTTCAAACATTCGCCGATCATCAGTTTATACCGTTCTTCAAAAATGTGCAGCGGCAGCGGCATGCCTGGAAATAATACGACGCCGAGCGGAAACAGGGGTAATTTTACGGGGTTACTCATGATAAAACTTTCAAATGTTCAAAAGCGTCGGCGACTTTAGACTGATCGGTCACAGCGTGAACTTCTGCCCGGCCAATACCTTTTAATACAATCAACTTCATCGAGCCGGTCGATTTTTTATCGGATAACATTTTGCCCAAAAGATCTTTCCATGAAGTTTTTTTGATGAAATCGGCGACTGCTTTTTCTTCATGATTCTTAATGATGGCCGTCAAAATGCGCTCGATCCTGATATAATCTTCTTGTTTTAAAAAATTCATTTTCATCGAATAATACGACGCGGCTATCATCCCATATAAAACCGCTTCGCCATGTTTGATAGTTTCATAACCGCTCAGGTTTTCCAGCGCGTGCCCGACGGTGTGCCCGAAATTGAGAATCATGCGCGGGCCGCTTTCAAATTCGTCTTTTTCAACAATTCGCGTTTTAATCAGGCAAGACGTGTACACAGCCTGCCTGACGGATTTGACATCATTGGTTAAAATTTTTTCCCAGTTGGTTTCTAACCATTCAAAAAAAGAAAGCTCTGCTATTAAACCGTATTTGATAATTTCCGCAAGCCCACACACCATTTCACGTTTTGACAACGTATCCAAAAAACGGCTGTCGCCAAAAACAAATTTCGGTTGATAAAAGGCGCCGATCACGTTTTTGGCAAGCGGATGATTGACCGCAACTTTACCGCCGACGGAACTGTCCACCATGGCCAGCAGCGTAGTCGGAATGTGCGCGTAAGAAATTCCGCGCATATACGTCGCCGCGACAAACCCGGCTAGATCGCCCACCATTCCGCCTCCGAGCGCAATCAGACTGCTTTGGCGGTGAGCGCCCTTTTTAAGTAATTCTCCGACAACATCGGCCGTCGTAATCAGGCCTTTATAACGCTCGCCTGCAGGAACAATAATCCAATCGTGTTCGCAATGGACTTTTTTTAATATAGCCGTCACGGATGTTCGGTACAGCTTCTCGACATTGGTATCAGTAATGAGAAAAACTTTAGAATTAAAATTGGCGGCAATCAATTCCGGAATTTTTTCGAAATGATCCGAATCAAAATAAACCGGATAACTGCGGCTGCCTAAATTTACTTGTAAATCATTCATCGATCACACATTAAATTTGAAATGCATGACGTCGCCGTCTCGCACGACGTATTCTTTACCTTCCGTTCTCAAAAGCCCTTTATCTTTACACGCTTGCTCCGTTTTATTTTTTACCAAATCTTCCCACCAGATCACGTCGGCGCAAATAAATCCCCGCTCGAAATCGGTGTGAATCACGCCGGCAGCCTGTGGGCATTTGGTTCCGCGATGGATCGTCCATGCGCGAACTTCATCCGGTCCCGCCGTAAGAAAGCTTACCAAGTCAAGCAGTAAATACGTTTCCCGTATCAATGCGTGCAGTCCCGGCTCTTTCAATCCCAGGCTTTCCAGAAAACCTTTGCGCTCGGCTTCCGGCAATTCGGAAATTTCAGATTCAATTTTTCCGGAAATGACGACCACGCGGGCATTTTCTTTTGTTGCGATTTCCTGAACTTTTTTGACGTAATCATTGCCGGTCAAAACGTCGTTTTCATTGACATTGCAGATGTATAATACAGGTTTCATCGTCAGCAAAAACAAATCGGCTATTATTTTTTGCTCGTGATCGTTCAGTCCAAGCTGGCGCGCAGGTTTACCGTCATCCAATTGTTTTTTTACTTTGATAAAGATTTCCAAAGCCGCTTTAGCGTCTTTATCGCCGGTTTTGGCTGTGCGCTCAACCTGTGAAAGCCTCTTCTGCAAGCTTTCCATATCTTTTAAAACTAATTCCGTGTCGATGATGGCAATATCGCGCTCCGGGTCAACGCTGCCCTCGACGTGCACAACGTCGGAATCATCAAAACAACGAACGACCTGTGCAATGGCGTCAACTTCACGGATGTGGCTCAGAAATTGATTCCCCAATCCTTCACCGGCATTGGCGCCTTTTACCAATCCGGCGATATCGACGAAATTAACGGTAGTATATAAAGTTTTTTTCGGTTTAAATAATTCGGACAACTGATCGATACGATGATCGGGCACCGTCACGACGCCGACATTCGGCTCGATCGTCGCAAAAGGATAATTGGCCGCCAGGGCGCCTGCAGCCGTCAGTGCATTAAAAATCGTTGACTTCCCGACATTCGGCAGACCCACAATTCCACATTTCAATGGCATGATTCAAAAATTCCTTGTTAAGATAACGTATGTTAAAAACGCGGCTAAAGGTATAAAAAAAATCGCAAACTCAAAAGTCAAACTTTTATCATTTTGACTTTTTATTTTTTTGACTTTTGAGTTTCAAACTTTAATTAGTAATTTCACGCAAGATGACTCAGTTGTATAATAATCGATAATGTTCCTATGCTTTTTGCACACGTCGCTTTTCCGATTCCTATCGACAAACTTTTTTCTTACCGGATTCCGGATTACTTGCAACCCAGAATCTCTCCCGGGGCGCGCGTATTGGCTCCTTTCGGGAAAAAGAAAATAACCGGATTCGTCATAAAATTAAGCGATACATCCGACGTCAGTAATCCAAGTTCACTGACGGAGATGTTGGATCCATTTCCGGTTTTTTCGGATGAATTGCTTGAACTCGCGCGATGGATGGCGGATTATTACACGACGCCGATCGGGCAAGTTTTGAATATCATGCTGCCGCCGAGGCTGGATAAACAAAGTGCCGTCGTCGTGAAACTCAAAAAAGACATCGGAGAATTCGAAATTGGCGAGCTTCGTAAAAACAAGCCGCTACAAGCGCGTATATTAAAAGCTCTTTTTGTGTACCGGCGCCTCACCATCAAACAATTACAGAAAAAAACCGAAACCAAGACCGTCGCCAAAAGTTTAAAAGAATTGGAACATCTCGGTATTATCGAATATTCTGAAAAAATCGACGAGGCCGACGTCTCCGTTCGTTATGAAAAATTCGTTGCGCTCAGCGAGGCTTTAACGGATGAACCGAAACGTATCAAAACGGCTTTGGTTTCATTGAAAGGCTCGCCGAAACAAGCCAAAATTTTACGCTTTTTATCCAAACATTCCGGCCAGGAAATCAAACAGTCTGATTTACTTAAAACGTCGAATTCCGCGATCGGTTCGCTGCAAAGCCTTGAGGAAAAAAATTTGATCAGAATTTTTGAAAAAGAAAAAATTCGTAATCCTTATGACCGCTCATTTCCGGCGCCAGTTCCGATCACGCTCAATGCCGAACAACAGAACATAACGGACAAAATTGCACATGCCATTGCCGATGCAAAGTATCGAACGTTTTTACTCCATGGAATTACTGGGAGCGGTAAAACGCAGATTTATATCGAAGCGATCAAAAAAATCCTTGAAGCCGGGAAAACCGCCATCGTATTGGTTCCGGAAATATCGCTGACGCCGCAGGCGGTCGAACGGTTTAAATCGTATTTCGGCGACCAAGTCGCCGTTTGGCACAGCCGGATGTCGCTCGGCGAGCGATTCGACGCATGGCGGAAAATTCATACGGACGATTTTAAAATCGTGATCGGCGCGCGTTCGGCCGTTTTTGCGCCACTGAAAAATCTGGGATTGATCGTCGTGGATGAGGAACATGAAAATACTTATAAACAAAGCGACTCCGCGCCCAAGTATCACGCCCGCGACGTGGCGGTCATTCGTGCGACGT
Source organism: bacterium (assembly GCA_013359335.1). Lineage (GTDB taxonomy): Bacteria > CLD3 > CLD3 > SB21 > SB21 > JABWBZ01. The sequence continues at coordinate 5,469 of JABWBZ010000083.1, read as the reverse complement.
TCAATCAAGCCGTTGTTATTCTTGGTTCCGCCACGCCAAGCATCGAATCGTTTTACAATGCCCAATCCGGCAAATACTGCCTCGTGCAATTGACCAAACGTATTCAAGACGTGCCTTTGCCGGAAGTCGAAATCGTCGATCTGCGCCAGGAAAAACTTATTCACACCGAAGGCTGGGAACCCGTGTTGTCCAAGCCTTTGCGCGACCGCATTCGCGACGCTATTCAAAAAAATCATCAGATTATTTTATATCAAAATCGCCGCGGGTATGCGACCTTCATCGAATGTTATCAATGCGGTTACGTCGCCGAATGCCCGCGCTGCAGCATCACGCTCACATATCATGCGCCGCGTCAAATCTTGTTGTGCCATTATTGCGGACACAAACAGGCCGTGCTCAAACAATGCCCGGAATGTTTTAATCCATTTTTGTCCAATCTTGGCGTCGGCACGCAAAAAGTCGAAGAAATTTTAAAACAAACTTTCCCCGAGGCTAAAACCATACGGATGGATCTCGATACGACGACCCAGAAAGGTTCGCACGAACGCATTTTAGAAAAATTCCGCTCCAACGAAGCGCAAATACTTTTGGGTACGCAGATGGTTGCGAAAGGACTGGATTTTGAAAATGTCACTGTTGTGGGCGTTATATCCGCCGATACAAGTTTATTGCTCCCCGATTTTCGCGCTTCGGAAAGAACCTTTCAATTATTGACTCAAGTTGCGGGCCGCGCGGGACGAAAAAATAAATTAGGCAAAGTAGTCATTCAGACTTTCAATCCCAATCGTCCCGCGATCAAACACGCCCGCCGGCACGATTATCTTTCTTTTTATCACGAAGAAATCGGTTTTCGAAAGGAACTGAATTATCCGCCGTTTACACGGCTGACTTCTATACTTTTACGCAGTCTTGACGAGAAAAAAGTAGTTGACCATAGCGGGCAATTTTGCGATATTTTGCGCAACGAGGCGTCTAAACACGCGTGGCCGCCGCATCAATTCGACATTTTAGGGCCCACCGCCGCTCCGATTCTTAAAATCAGGAATTATTTTCGCTGGTATATTTTGATCAAAGCCGGCAAAGAATTGGATCGCTCCGGCGCACTGACGAGAGAAGTTATCAAAAAAGCTTTGTCGCTCTACCACGCAACGTGCCGCGATTCTCACGTGGAAGTGATTGTCGAAATGGATCCTCACAGTTTATTATAAACCGGTTTTAAAAACATGAGCCGCAGATTCGAAGAAAAAAAAGAAGCGTTTGAAATTCTCAATAAAGAATTGAGCGATCTCATTCCTCTCGACCAGCGCGTCCTCCGTAAGCAGCAGCAAAAATCCGAAGAAACGCATACCAAAACGCCTTCGACCGCCGAACTCAAAAAAAATATTCCGAAAGAGTGGTTAGACGAACAAGCCGCGTTGTACGAAAAATACAAATTGATCGAGCGCGTTTATAAATTTTACCGCAACATCATCCAGAACATGAGCAGTTGCATCATCTGTATGGATATGACGGGCAGCATCACCTTCCTTAATGCGCAGGCCGCCAAAACGCTCGGGTATTCCATCGAGGAATTACTCGGGCGAAACCTCGTCGATATTTTTGCGGAGCCGCAGACGAACGGACAATTGATCGATCTCATGCTCATTCAAAATAAACGTTTTGAAAGCAAGGAAGTCAAACTCGTTGCGAAATCCGGCTCGGTTATTCCGATCGGATTCAGTACGTCGCCGCTTATAGAGCACGACGAACAGCTTGGTGTGATCATCACTTTCCGCGATTTGACGGAGATGAATATTATGCGCCGACAAGTTGAACGAATGGATCGTCTTGCTACTTTAGGGGAACTGGCGACAGGCATTGCGCATGAAGTGCGGAATCCGTTGGGCGGAATTAAAACCGCTGCGCAGGTTCTTGAGGAATCGTTTGAAGACGGGGATCGCAGAATTGAATTGGTCACGCGCATCGTCAGGGAAATTGACCGAGTCAATAATTTATTGACCGATTTTTTCAAATTCGCCAAACCGGTCAAACCGTCGCGTGAATACCACGATATCGAATCGATCATCGACGCCGTTTATTTGCTTCTCGCGGCACAACTTAATTCGCGGAAAATTACATTTCGGGAGGAATTCTCGGACATTGTTCCGAAAATTTACGCGGACATGCACCAGGTCGAACAAGTTCTGATGAATATTTTCCTCAATGCGATCCAGGCGATGCCGCAGGGCGGAGAACTGAAAGTTAAAACCTACATGACCACCGTCGGCGACAGCCCGAACTTGCATTGGTCGGACGACATTTTCGATAAAAATTTGCAATTCGTCGCTATCGAGGTCAGCGACACCGGCAATGGTATTCCGGCAGAGAACCTTGAAAAAATATTCAATCCTTTTTTTACGACTAAATCCGAGGGCCTTGGTTTAGGCCTTTCGATCTGCAGCCGCCTCGTCGCTGAAAATAACGGCAATATTCACGTCGACAGCGAAATCGGCAAAGGATCGACGTTTACGATCCTTCTACCAACCAGGTAAATATCATCGCTTTCTTCTTTCTTCAATTCCTTGGAGATTTCCTCGACATTACAATTGAACATTGAATTAATTTTATTTCGGTCAATACCTTGCAATTTTTTTAAGGCTTTTTGATGCTGCAATTTCCCACCAATCAAATTGCCCTTTTGATGATGATAATGACCGACGGCTAAATGAATTATTCCCTGAATAAATTTTTTTGACTCGCCCTCCTCAAGATCGATCCAGATTTTTTCCAACGTTTCATGGCATTCAAAAAATTCACCCGAATTGAATTGATGCGCACCTTTCAACCATAATGACCGGATCAATTCGTTATCCATTATAGGACCGATTGCGGTACGTCGTGAATGTAAGCGTTCATCATCCGGATTTCTTCATCTTTCTCGTCAATATTGACCTGAAGTAAATCGCGCATCGAGACCATCCCGATCAGGCGATCGCCGTCGACAATCGGCAAGTGGCGCGAACCGATGCGTTTCATAGTTTCCAAACACACATCATGACTTTCTTTGGCATTGCCGACGGCAACATTTTTGGTCATGACGTCATCGATGCGCGTTTTGTGAATGTCCAACCCGGGAAGAACGACGCGCTTCATCAAATCGCGTTCGGAAAAAATTCCGCGTAGACGCCGGTCATTTTGATTATCGACCACCACAACGGCTCCGATATTTTTTTCCGTCATAAATTTAACCGTGTGTTCGATAGTCGTTCCCACTGTGATGCAATAGAGTTCGCGTCCGGAAATGATATCACTTACGGTTTTCATACAAACCTCCTTGATACTTGGGTTGGACGTTGATATTTAAGTAATTAAAATGGAAATGCTAGATTGGATACAGCAAGAAGGTGAAAACAATATAAGGCTCGATTTTCCGTAAGTCAAGAAAGTGAAAGTATTAGCATTGGTCGATATGCATATCCAACAAAAACGCGGGCATCTTTGAAGACGCCCGCGTTGGCTGGATAATAACAATTCTTCTACTTTAGAAAAATCATTTTTCGTGAAAAAACAAGATTGCCGGTTTTTAATTTGTAGATATAAACGCCGCTAGCAACTTGTTTGCCGTGCTCATCCTTCCCATCCCATGAAATATTTTTAATACCGGCTGTTTCTTCTTTATCAACCAATGCCTTCACAACCTGACCTAAAGTATTATAAATCGTCAGGGTAACTTTGGTATTTTCTTTGAGATTATACCGGATCGTCGTAGTCGGATTAAACGGATTGGGATAATTTTGTTCTAATCCAAACTCTTTTGGAATAACCGATTCCGTTTCGCCCGGCACGACATAATAACCGTTAGTTTCTAATATGAACGAGCGTATTAATTTTTCATTAAGATCGCTTGGGGCTTCAAAAGTAAGATCAATGGTTTCCGATTCATTAAGCTCGGAAAACAAATTGTCTGCGGTGTTTAATTTCCTTATCACATCTCCATGTTTCGAATGCATGGCGGATTTCAGTGCAAGCAATTGCTTGGAATCAATATCAGTAATTGGTACGAGGCCAATACGACCAAAAACCGATTCACGGTTCCAATGAATTTTGATGTCATTTAAATTCACATCTTCCGTTAAAGGAATAATTACTGCTGAGCCTTGTTCTCTGCGCGCAACTTCCAATTTCATCCAGTTAGATTTATTCAGTTGAGAATTATCTTGAACTTGCAATGCGCTTTCTTTTCCTGGGGGTTTTGAAAAATTAAATGAATGAAAATCTATAAACAATGCAGCCTGCTTTGTAGATGCCGATCCAAATTGTGCTGTTTTAAGGCGATTCATTTTATCTGAAGAGAATTTTACATGCATCATATCGCCTTTAGAATTTTTAATTTGGTTTGTCCCACTATGCAGGTTTTCAGAGTTTTCAAAAGTAATTTCATCGGCGAGTATCAAATCGTTAGATAGATATTGCACTATGCGATTATCTTCTGTGACACCAATAGTTATATTAGGAGAGTGATCAACAGCATATAAATTAAACTCATCTAAGTAACTGTGGTCACTGTTCAGTTCTTTGATTTGAATTTTATAACCATGATCGGTTTTTGTTGGTATGACATTCAGTTTGTAAAAATCTTGAATTATCTTTCCTCTATTCTTAACAAATTCAGATCGATGCAAAATATTATTATCCATAATCCAACCAGTCTCAGTGTCAGCAAAGATGTACGGACACCCGCCACCACTTGCATCCGGATGAACCTGTATTGTTGCATATGTGGTTTGCGCACCACTGGTTGCCTTTAACCTTAAAGTAAACACATCATTAACAACAGTTGATACTGAAGATCCGCTTCCTATATAGACTCCACTCTTTAGCCATTCGTATTGATATACTCCTGTCCCACCACTCACATTTGCGTACCATGTAGCTGACGTATTCTGTGCAACATTAGTTGGACCTGTGATTGAAGCAACTAATAATGGGGCTGTATTAATTCCATGCGCAGAAAATGCACTGATAATCTGGCTTTGGTGGGATGCACCATAAATGTTACCATCCACCACAAGCATATTTTCCAAAAATTGTTGAAAACTTCTTGCATGGGGGACCATTTGTAAAGCTTTAAATGCCAAATTATCGGCAACATTTTGGCCAACGGTTTGTCGTAAATTCCAAATCGCACCCCCGATTACTTGGCCATTCCAGTGGACTGGATCAGGTTGAGATGGATCCCATGAAAAATTATTTTGCAATGTTCTATTTCCACCTATGTCTTCAGCATGGTTAGCATCACCGTTTATAGTTGAAGCAAAGTAATCAGATATACCTTCATCCATTGCAAATGCTTCAGTTCCATATCCAGTGTGAATAAATTCTCCATAGATGTGATAAATTGTATTATGAGTATACTCATGGCAGACTACATCACTTGATCTTGCCCAAGCTTTTCCATCATAGCTTCCAAAAGTAATATCTTCCCCATTT
>JABWBZ010000379.1 GCA_013359335.1 bacterium | reverse complement strand
ATCGGCTGTTTTGGCCGTTTCGTAATCCGTAACTTCTTGTGAAGTGAAAAACAATGTAAACATCGACCCAACGCGGTTTTGTGTCAAAGGTAATCGGTGCTTTCGAATAATTTCATTCAAACCGTTTTCCAGCATGGCCGATTTTTTTTCAAGTTGTTTATGAATGCCTGAATCGTTTTTTAGAATTTGAAGCATAGCCATACCGGCGGCCATAGCGAGGGGATTGCCGGAAAGCGTACCGGCCTGGTACATCGGCCCTGACGGTGCGACCATTTGCATAATTTCTTTTTTACCGCCATACGCGCCAACGGGCAATCCGCCGCCAATAATCTTTCCAAGTGTTGTGATATCCGCTTTCACGCCATACAATTCCTGCGCACCGCCTAACGCGACACGGAATCCTGTCATGACTTCGTCAATAATCAAAACGATTTTATGTTCATCGCACAACGTGCGCAATTTTTTCAGAAAGTCGTTTTGAGGCGGGATACACCCCATGTTGCCGACAATCGGTTCGACAATGATCGCTGCGACTCCATCGGGATCGGAGTTAATTAATGTCTTAACCGACTTGATATCATTGTATCGCGCGGTCAATGTTCCGCCTGCAATGGAAGCCGGTACACCTGGACTGTCGGGAATTCCCAACGTCATGGCACCGGAACCGGCTTTGATTAGAAACGAATCAGCATGACCGTGATAACAACCTTCGAATTTAATGATTTTGTCGCGTTGGGTATAAGCGCGAGCTAGTCGAATTGCGCTCATCGTCGCTTCTGTTCCTGAATTGACCATTCTCACCATTTCGATCGACGGCATGATCGAACAAATCAATTCCGCCATTTCAATTTCACGTTCCGTCGCAGCGCCGAAACTGGTGCCGTCAAACGCGGCTTTGTTGATGGCTTCTACAATTGCCGGATGAGCATGCCCAAGAATCATCGGTCCCCACGAGCCGACGTAATCGATGTATTCATTACCGTCAGCGTCAATCATTTTTGATCCAGAAGCTTTTTGAATAAAGATCGGTGGGCGGCCGACGGATTTGAACGCGCGGACTGGCGAATTCACGCCGCCGGGGATAGACTGTTTCGCACGTTCAAATAGTTTTTCGGATTTAAATGTATTCATTTTTTTAAACCATTTTGCGATCGCTAACCGAAGCCGAAGCGATCATTGAGTTCCCTTCGACTGCGCTCAGGGAACAACGAGTTTTATAATTTCTTCGCGACGTCTTTTGCGAAATAAGTCAAAATCAAATCGGCGCCGGCACGTTTCATGCTCACGAGCGTTTCCATCATCACGCGTTCCTCGTCAATCCATCCGTTTCTGCCGGCAGCTTTGATCATCGCATATTCTCCGCTGACATTGTATGCGGCGGTCGGCATGTGGAATGTGTCTTTCACTCGGCGGATGACGTCAAGATAGGAGAGCGCGGGCTTGACCATCACGATGTCCGCGCCTTCGAGAATGTCTTGTTCAACTTCGCGCAATGCTTCGTCGGAATTTGCCGGATCCATTTGATGTGAACGCCGGTCGCCGAATTGAGGCGTGCTTTGCGCGGCATCGCGAAACGGGCCGTAAAAACCGGAAGCGTATTTAGCCGCGTACGACATAATGGGCAAATTGTCAAAGCCGTTGTCATCAAGCGTTTCGCGAATTAACTGCACGCGGCCGTCAAACATGTCGGAAGGAGCAATGATATCCGCTCCGGCCTGCGCATGTGTCAATGCTTCTTTGGCCAATAGTTCAATCGAAGCATCATTGACAATTTCATTGCCTTTGACAATTCCGCAATGGCCGTGGGAAGTGTATTCACATAAACAAACGTCGGTGATCACGACGAGTTCGGAAACTTCTTTTTTGATGGCGCGAACGGCTTCCTGTACAATACCGTGCTCATCGTAAGCGCCTGAACCGACGTCGTCTTTATGCTCAGGAATACCAAATAAAATAATCGAAGGAATCCCGAGTTTTCTAACTTCAACGCACTCGCGTACCGTTTCATCGATGGACAACTGGAAAACTCCCGGCATGGATTTGACTTCGTTTCGAACTTTTTTTCCGGGAACAACAAAAAGGGGATAAATCAAATCTTCCTTGCGAAGAAAGTTTTCACGAACCATGCCGCGTAGCGCTTCTTTCATGCGCAATCGGCGTAAGCGGGTGACAGGAAATTCGCTCATAAATATTCTCTGTTAATGAATAATTAAGTAACCAAAGCTTGCATGAATGAGTTACTTTCAAAAGTTGTGTAATGAAAAAGGACTAAAATAAAAAGCGGCGACTCTATAAATTAAAGTAGGAACTACAAATTTCTACTAAAAATCTAC
>JABWBZ010000378.1 GCA_013359335.1 bacterium | reverse complement strand
TACACTTTCTTACGGTATTGAAAATTTATGTTAATACCTCAACCTTATGATCCTGAAGGTAGAACGTCTTTTTGCACAGAAAATGAAAATGAGTTAATGTCAAATGTTGTGTAAAACTTTTTAAACGGCGACCTGGTAGCCATGTTTTAGTTTCGTTTTAAAGCCTTGATGCATGTAGTGACACGGCTGAGCCGGATGCTGGGAGCGAACTTCCTCAGTTTTGAATTAAAGTTTGCAGGATTATTTTATTTGGCTTCTGCATGGAGAATGTCATACGCAATAAAACAGTAATCGACGACATGATCAACAATTGTACGTGATCTCGGTGTAGCGATGCTTCGACGCAAATAATCCCATTGCATTCCCCGTTCCTTCTCATTATTTTATCTCGATCAAATCGTATCAATTCCCATCGATCAATAACACATGGAAAAAGCTCTGTCTTTAGTCCGGCAGCTTGTTCGTGATTTTAAATCGCAGGAAGATTTCTATCTCAGCGCAGAGTATCAGGAACAAGAAGCGCGTAAAGATTTTATCGATAAATTCCTGATTGCTCTCGGCTGGGACGTCAATCACGAACGGCAGAAAAATCCGTACGAACAGGAAGTCAAAATCGAGCAGTCCGTCAAAACGGGCAAAGCCCAACGCCGCGCCGACTATGCTTTTTTTATTGAACCGAATTTCCGCGACCCAAAGTTTTTCGTGGAAGCGAAAAAACCTTCCAAAAACCTCAATGAAGATGATTACCATCAAATCAATTGGTATGCTTATTATAATAAAATACCTATCTCAGTTCTCACCGATTTTCAAGAATTTCATATAATTGATTGCCGGTTTAAGCCCAACATCGCTACAGTGAAAGATCGTCTGATCGAGTCGTTCCATTATACGGACTATGCTGACGAAGAAAAATTCAGCCGTATATTTTATCTCTTCGGACGCGAAGCTGTAGCCAATGGTTCCGTCGAAAAACGAGCCGCCGAACTTCCGAAACTAAAAGGCAAAATCGCCAAAGGTGTATCTAAAGATGAATTGTTATCTTTTGACGATGCGTTTCTTGAAAAATTAGATGAATACCGTAAAACGCTTGCGAAGTCTTTTAAAAAACATAATCAGGAACTCGAAAGTGAGCAGCTAACGGAGGCTGTGCAACGAACAATTGACCGGCTGGTCTTCATTCGTTTTCTTGAGGATAAAAATATCGAAGAACCACGGATTGAAAATCTGCCCAACGAGTCGTCGGCATGGAAGGCTTTCGTATCTTTATGCAGCAGTCTTGAACCGAAATACAACGGACTGGTTTTCAAACGCCATTCACTGATCGACGATAAGTCGTTCAGTCCGCCGGAGGATGAATTTGCCGACATATGCCGAGAATTTTCTAATTCGTTCAATTATCCTTTTGATCAGATTCCGATCTCGATTCTCGGCAGCATTTACGAACGTTTTCTCGGTAAAGTCGTGCACGCGACGCCGAAACGCGCGGACGTTGAAGAAAAACCGGAAGTCCGGAAAGCGGGCGGCGTTTACTACACGCCGGAATACATTGTCCGGTATATTGTCGGTAACACGGTTGGCAAACTGATCGAAGGTAAAACGCCGGAAGAAATTTCTAAAATGGCGTTTGCCGATATTGCGTGCGGGTCGGGATCGTTCTTGATCGAAGTGTACAGCGAGCTGCTCGATTATCACACGCGGTATTATATACGCCATCCTGAAAAAGCCAAAAAAGGCGACACGCAAACGCGCGACGGACAGGTCGTGCTGTCTCTGAAAAAGCGACAAGAGATTTTAGTCAATAATATTTACGGCGTCGATATCGATTTCCAGGCGACGGAAGTCACGCAGCTTTCGCTGTACCTGAAACTGCTCGAAGACGTGACGATGAACGACGCACATCAGTTCGGATTGATCAAAGAAAAAATCCTTCCCGATCTTCGTAAAAATATTGTCTGCGGCAATTCCCTGATTGGCACGGATATACTCGAAGGCGATTTATTCGAAAAAACGGAAGAACGCAAACTCAATCCGATGAATTTCGAAGATGCGTTTCCTGAGATCATGAAACGTGGCGGTTTCGATGCGATTGTTGGGAATCCGCCTTGGATTGATATAAAAGGAATGGAGCCTAAAGTTGTTGATTATTATTTCAAAAAATATTCTACTGTAGAGAACAGGATGAATGTGTACTCAGTATTTCTTCAAGTTGCCTTGACTTTACTCAAAAGTAGCGGATTATTAGGATATATAACGCCTAGTTCTTTTACCACTCAATCTTCATATTCAAAGTTGCGGAAATTGATCCTTTCAAAGTATTCGTTTATTAATTTAATACGGTTGCCAGATAATGTTTTCAAAAAT
>JABWBZ010000377.1 GCA_013359335.1 bacterium | reverse complement strand
GTGCCTCCTTCCTTAAAAATCCTGCTGACTATTTAATCAGTTTGATTAAAGAAATCAACTTAATTAAGTTAAAGGTCATTTTGTTTGAAAGTAAACTTATAAAAAAATTGTAATCAATTCGTGTAGTTCGTGGTATCCGGCAGCTACAACGCAAAAAAATTTACATCGGCCATGGAATGCTTGAAGATAATTTTGAAAGTTCCGCTTTGGCCGCCCAATCGGAATTCAAAAAACTGGAAGCCAATGTGTCAATGAATATTTATGAAGGCATTGGCCATTCTATACCTGAACCCAAAGAAAAAGAAATTAAAAAGATTTTATTGTTCCTGATTAATAATTAAATAAATTTACGCCATTCTATCCCGCCGATACCGAATACAGGCGAGATGATAGATCGATACCATCATTTTCCTAATTGCCGGCAGGCGATCTTGGCATCGACCGCCGAAAATACTTATCATTTAAACAATGAGATTATAAAACAGGAGACTCCGAACAATGGAAATTCCCTCTCATGTAAAAAACGAAGAATTGATCCGGTGGGTTAAAGAAACCGCTGAATTGTGTAAACCCGATCGTGTGTACTGGTGCGATGGAACTGACGAAGAATACAACCGTCTCTGCGAGGAATTGGTCAAAAGCGGTACTTTCAAAAAACTCAATCCGGCCAAAAAGCCCAACAGTTTCTTAGCGTTATCCGATCCCGGCGACGTCGCGCGCGTTGAAGACCGCACCTTCATCTGCAGCTTACGCAAAGAAGACGCGGGCCCGACGAATAACTGGATGGATCCTTCGGAAATGAAATCGAAGCTGCGCAAATTATACGACGGCTGTATGCGCGGCCGTACCATGTACGTGATTCCTTTCAGCATGGGACCTTTGGGCGGAAAAATTTCACACATCGGCGTGGAGATTTCCGATTCCGCCTACGTCGTTGTCAATATGCGCATCATGACGCGCATGGGCAAAAAAGTTTTGGATATTCTCGGTAATAATTCTTTCGTCAAAGCCCTTCACTCGGTAGGCATGCCTTTGGACGGCGGCAAAAAAGACGTCCCGTGGCCGTGTAATTCTGAAAAATACATCGTTCACTTTCCTGAAGAAATGTCGATCATGTCGTACGGCAGCGGTTACGGCGGCAACGCGTTACTCGGTAAAAAATGTTTCGCGCTGCGCATTGCTTCTGTCATGGCGCGTTCGCAGGGCTGGCTGGCGGAACACATGCTCATACTCGGCGTGCAGCCGCCACAAGGCGAAAAAGTGTATGTCGCCGCGGCATTCCCCAGCGCGTGCGGAAAAACCAATTTCGCCATGATGATTCCTCCGAAAGAATTCGAAGGCTGGAAAGTCACAACGGTCGGCGACGACATCGCGTGGATCAAAGAAGGTGACGATGGACAATTGTACGCGATCAATCCGGAAGCCGGGTATTTCGGCGTCGCGCCGGGCACCAATGAAAAAACGAATCCCAATGCGATGGCTTCTTTAGCCAAGAATACGATTTTTACCAATGTCGCCTTGACGCCTGACGGCGATGTATGGTGGGAAGGCTTGACGGACAAAGCGCCGGAAGGATTGATCAATTGGCAAGGCCAGCCGCACGATCCGAACAGCGGCAAGCCAGCTGCTCATCCCAACGCGCGGTTCACGTCGCCGGCCAATCAATGCCCGAGCATCGATCCCGATTGGGAAAATCCCAAAGGCGTTCCGGTCAAAGCGTTTATTTTCGGCGGACGCAGAGCGACAACGGTTCCGCTCGTGTATCAGGCATTCAACTGGAATTTCGGCGTATACCTCGCCGCGACGATGGGTTCTGAAACCACCGCCGCCGCCGCCGGAGCCGTCGGACAAGTTCGCCGCGATCCTTTTGCGATGCTGCCCTTCATGGGATATCACGCCGCCGATTATATCAATCATTGGCTCAATTTCGGCCGGCAAATTCCTAACCCTCCGCGCATCTTCGGCGTCAATTGGTTCCGCAAAGGCGCTGATGGAAAATTTCTATGGCCCGGCTATAGTCAAAATATGCGGATTTTAAAATGGGTTGTCGAGCGCGTACAAGGCAAAGCTTTCGCCATCGAAAATCCGCTCGGCTGGGTGCCGCGGTACGAAGACATCGATTGGCGCGGATTAAATTTCAATCGCGACGACTTCAATCACGTTATGTCCGTCGACCGCGAAATGTGGAAACAAGAAATTCTCTCGCACGAAGAACTGTTTTATAAACTTTACGACAAACTCCCAAAAGAATTTCTCTGGATGCGCGAACTGATTCTCTCTGCGTTGTGGCGTTCGCCCGAAAAATGGGAAATGGCTCCTGAACATCTTTAGTTCATTCAACACTAAGGCACTAAGAATTTT
>JABWBZ010000082.1 GCA_013359335.1 bacterium | reverse complement strand
CGTCGGTGACGAGCGCCTTGTTGTTGTCGTCCATGGCATAATCGACGCCGCCTTCTTTCAGGCCCAGCAACGCGATATTCGGATTGGCGGTCGAACGTTTTATTACCGCTGAACGGTAGCCGGCTAATTTTCTGACTCGTTCGTTGATTTCGAAAATGCCGTCTCCGGTAGCGGCAATCACGGCATCACCGGCGTTTAGAAAGTCAAAACATTGCCCGTCGATGTCTGGAATTTTTTCAAACTGTATACCTCGGTTGTGACGCATCGTAAAAGCGCCGGAGCCCGTGCCGATCAATAGCCGTCCACGCCAACGGCACATCGATTCCACCGTACCTTTCAGCCCCATTCCTTCATTAAAATAACTTGAAGGCGAGGAAAGCGCTATACGCGCTATTCCGTTTTCAAGAGCGGCCCACAAACCGCCTTCACGATCGACGAATAAATTTTTTACATCGTCCGTGACAAATCCGGTCGACGTGTTAAGCCAGCGCGTAATGCGGCCGGTGGAGTCGATGACGGCAATTCCCTTACGATGCGTGGAGACGGCGATTTCGCCGCCAGGCAAAACAGCGACGCGATTGGCCCATTCACGATTAAAAATTTCCGTGAGCGCGGGAGAAAAAACGGTAACTTTTTGTCCGTCGAAACTCAAAAGCCCGAGTTTTCCGTCAAAGAAAAACAATTTTCCGAGCCAGGGAAATATGGAAAGAATATTATCGGCATCGGATTCTGTTCCTGGAATCAATACCAACGAATCGCCGTCTGCTTTCATTAAACCGGTTTTGTTTTTTGCGGCGTATACCGTGTGATCAATAAGTGAAACCCATCCGTAATCGCCCGGAAAAATTTTCATCGCGCGGCCATTCCAGACAAAAAGCGATTGCCGGGTCGAAAAATACACGCCATGTGCCGTCGGTACGACCGACCACACGTCGGAAAATTTTTTTTGCGAATCGGGAACGAATTCCATCAGCGAAACATAGCGGGTATTGCCGACAGCGTCGGTGTGCAGATAGCCCAAATCGCCGTACGCGCCCACCCACACGCGTCCCGTATCGTCCGCGGCGACGGAACGTACAAGCCGGCTCGGAACTTTGATCGTTTCCCATCGCACGCCGTCGTAGATCAATACGCCCATTGAATTGGCCGCGTACATCAGGCCTTTATGATCCTGCGTGAAATGCCAGTTCTGCGGCATGGCGCCGTACTCTTCATGGGGATAATAACGCCACGACGGTAAACCGATTTCTTCCTGCGCCGCTAAAGACACAACGGCAAACAGAAAAGCCAAATTTCTGAAATTCATGAAAACCAGGTTGTTTAGGTCTTGGGTCTGAGGTAGATAAGTTTAACGAAGAAGGCGCTTGGAAGCAAAGGGAAATTTGGGCGGCTAAATTTTTTTAGCATGAAAGCGTCGTTTTCAAACGACAATGACTTGTAACACTAACCTCCGGGTTAAAGATTAAACCTTGCATTTTTAATACGCGATCAATACATTGCCAAGAATTTCATGTCCAGGGCCAATATCGGTGCGTGGTAACAGCGCATCGGCGCCAATTTCGACCATCTCTGTTTGAGTAGAGGACCCACGTTTGAGTTTAATGCTTCCCAAAGCCGTTGAAAACGGTTTTATCGCTGTTATCCAGCCTTTGATCAAACTGTTTTCACGTTTCAAAGTCAATCCCAATTGGTTTACCACGCTCGGCCTGATTCTGAATATTGCCGCCGCGCTCGCATTTGCCCTTGGTTCAAAGTACGGCACGCGCAACGATTTGCAATACGTCGGGTGGGGCGGATTTCTCGTTTTGATGGGCGGCATTTGCGATATTATGGACGGGAAGATTGCGCGCGCCGCAGGTCTTTCTACGCGTTTCGGCGCGCTCTATGATTCTGTTCTCGACCGTTACAGCGAAGTCATTATGTTTCTCGGAATGGGTTATTATTTGATCGGGCATGACTATTTTTACGAATCGGTTTTTTGTTTTATCGCGCTTGGCGGTTCGACGATGGTTAGCTATATTCGCGCCCGGTCGGAAGGCCTTAAACTCGATTGCAAAGTCGGATTGATGCAGCGGCCGGAACGCATTGTCTGGCTGGGATTCGGTTCGATGTTCTGCGGGTTATCGCTGTACTTCGTCGATCCGGGTTATGTCTGGATCGTGAACGGTATTCACGTATTTAAACCGATTTATTTATTTACCGGCCCGGTCGTCATCGTCGCGATTTTTGCCAACTATACCGCCGTTCAACGGATGTATCATTCACATAAATTGAGTCTGCAATTGCAAGCCGAGGAAGAAAAACTTCCCGACAAAAAAGAAATCCCGGTTTAAACCTCATAAGGAGTGTCTCTTGGAAAGACCTGTCACTATCAAACCCGCGCAAGGTAAATTAGGCGTTTTGTTACCCGGTATGGGCGCCGTCGCAACCACGATGATCGCCGGCGTCATTGCCGTGCGCAAAGGCCTCGCGCAGCCGGTCGGTTCGCTCACGCAAATGGGCACCATCCGCCTCGGCAAACGCACCGAAAAACGCGTACCGAAAATCAATGAATTCGTTCCGCTCTCACCGCTCGATTCGATTGTTTTTGGCGGATGGGATATTTTCGAAGATAATGCGTATCAAGCTGCCATGAAAGCCGGCGTTATTGAAAAAGATTTATTGAATCAAATCAAGCCGGAACTTGAAGCGATCAAACCGATGAAGGCCGTTTTCGATCAGAAATATGTGAAACGCCTGAGCGGGCCGAACGTGAAAACCGGCAAGTCGAAAATGGATCTGGCGGAACAGCTTCGCGCCGACATTCAGAATTTCAAAAAACAAAACGGCTGCGACCGGCTCGTGATGGTATGGTGCGGCTCGACGGAAGTTTTTATCAAACCGACGGACGTACATCAGACGATCGAAAAATTCGAACAAGGTTTGCGCGACAGCGATCCGAATATTCCGTCCAGCATGATCTACGCGTACGCCGCGATCAAAGAAGGCATTCCGTATGCCAACGGCGCGCCCAATCTCAGCGGCGACGTGCCCGCGCTCGTCGATCTTGCACATAAGTTGAGCGTCCCCATTTGCGGCAAAGATTTTAAAACCGGCCAGACGTTGATGAAAACGATTCTCGCGCCGGGCTTCAAAGCGCGTTTGCTGGGGATGAACGGCTGGTACTCGACGAATATTCTCGGCAATCGCGACGGCGAAGTGCTCGACGATCCGGAATCGTTCAAAACCAAAGAAGAAAGCAAATTATCCGTACTTGAACATATTCTTCAGCCGGAAGTTTATCCCGATTTGTACGGTAAAATTTCCCACGTCGTGCGGATCAATTACTATCCGCCGCGCGGCGACAATAAAGAAGGCTGGGACAATATCGATATTTTCGGATGGCTCGGTTATCCGATGCAGATCAAAGTCGATTTTCTCTGCCGCGATTCGATTTTGGCGGCGCCGATCGTGCTCGATCTCGCGCTGTTTCTCGACCTCGCTGGCCGCGTCGGCTTCAAAGGCATACAGGAATGGTTGTCCTTTTACTTCAAGAGCCCGCAACACGCAAGCGCTGTGTATCCCGAACACGATTTATTCATCCAACTCATGAAACTGAAAAATACTCTGCGCTGGCTGAAAGGCGAAGAACTGATTACGCACTTGGGATTGGAATATTACGATTAGACTTTAACGTCTATGCTGAACTTGGTTCAGCATCGGTAAAATTCAAACCCCGCATGAAATAAACGTGCGGGGTTTTTTGCTTGCAAATTCTTATTCACTATCGTAAAATCATTTTAGCCCAACCATAATTAACTTTTCGATTTTTAGTGTATGGATTTTACATTTATCAACCAAGGTTTTCAAGCCACAGAAATAATCGACTGGCTCAACTTAGCAGTTTTGGCGCTAACTTTTTTAGCGATAGTGTGGTATACAATTGAAACTGTTAGATTACGCAAGATTAATAAGAAACTTTTAGAAATTCAGGAGGAAAATTTAAAGCCTAAAATCCAAGTGTACTTTGACAATGGAAATAGCTTTCATACAATTTTATTAAAAGTAACCAATATTGGAGGCAGTCCAGCATACAACGTTAAAGTAAAAATTGAGCCACAACTCAATCTCGGGTGGAAAGTAATGGAGAAATATTTTGAAAAAAATACCATCTTTCAAAATGGAGTTTCAATTCTTTTACCTGGAAAAGAATATGTCATCATAGCTGGTGATACTCAAAATGCTTCAAATAATTATAAAGCCGGTAATCTGCCTCATGATTATAATTTTAATGTAGAATATAATGATAAAGATGGACATAAATTTTCTTCTCAAATGTCTCAAAATATAGATCTGTTTTTTAATAGAATAGGCCCAAGTGATCGCACTGAACTTGAAGAACAAATCCATAGTTTAAATAAGAATAGTGAAGAATTAGTAAAAGCAGTCAAAAACTTAAATAATCGCGAAACTGAGCAATTCGTATTTCATACCGGGCAGTCATTTAATGTTGAATCTCAAATTTTGCAATTTGAATTTTTAGAGGGAACTTTATTTGCAGAAAATATTAACAACGAAAGTATCATCTGGCAGATTGAACTACAATGTTACATTACACCATTAAAGGATGTCAGGTCTGTAATTCCATTTTATCATTGCAAAGCTTTTCTTAATCAATTTAGTAATGTCCCTTTTGAGAAACGTCCTGGTGTCGAACAATTTCCAATATATTTTGTTCCACCGCATCAAACGTTTTACCGTTCAAAAACACTTTACGCAACTAATTCTGAATTAATAATCGATGGGCCAGGATACATTACGCTGGTAGTATGGACAGCATCGAAAGTATTTGAAATAAATGACACGCCAGTTGTGACTGCTGATATTGTTCTGAAAACGATAAACATTGATGTTTCTATCAATCTGAAAGCTCAGTTTCTATCACGGTCGCCAATTCGTGGAAAAACACGCGAATGGATACTTCAAGCCGGAAATAGCAATACGTAAAGTCTTATAAACTTTGAATAAAATTAATCAAATGAATGACTCTCTGGCTTGACGATGAGTAACCCAAATTGGAACGTATTGAAATTTTATAAAACCTCTTTGAAATTTCTTCTGCCATTGCTAATTTGACCATCATAAAACGAAGATAATTCTTATGCAAACTGTCATCGACATTAAAACAAAATTAGCGCGAAATAAGAGTCTGTATCACGAGAAATACGGCGCTAAGGCTTTTGGGATATTCGGTTCTTATTCAAGAGGCGATCAAGTCAATTCAAGCGATATTGATATATTAGTCGAATTTGATAAACCTATTGGCCTTGCGTTTATTGATTTGGCTGAAGATCTTGAAAAGTTACTCGATGCCAAAGTCGATCTTGTTTCCAAACGTGCGATCAAACCGCGGATGTTAAAATCTATCGAGCAGGACATCATCTATGTCTAAGAGAGAGGTCCGGTTGCTTCTTGAAGATATTCTGGAAGCCATTAACAAAATCCAAGACTATACCAGCGCGATGAGCGAAGATGACTTCAGGTCTGATTCAAAAACAATAGACGCGGTGGTAAGAAACTTAGAGATTATAGGTGAAGCAGCCAACAACATTTCAAAATCCTACCGAGATCAGCATTCCAATGTTGAATGGAATCAAATCATAGGAATGCGTCACCGTATTATTCACGAATATTTTGGTGTAGATGAAAACATTATCTGGTTCGTAGTCCAAAATGATCTACTTCGCTTACAATCTGATATCTCGAGGCTCCTGAGCGATGATCAAAAATAGCCGTGACTGTGGACGCGACGGATTTTCACTGTTTTTCGAATGTTGAAATTTGCGGTAACACGTTAAATCAGTGTCATCCGTGTGCCATTGTCAATGGCACGGTTTTTCAAATCGAAATAGTCCGCCTAATCCCCGTTAGGTTTGTTTTCAAGTTCAACGTTACATTCAAATTCATCCATAAAAAAACAAAACCATGCGTATATTAATTTTCGGAGCGCTGCTGCTGTTAGGCCGTAACGGCGAGCCATCTATAACTATCCAACTTAATGAGGACGTTAATATGAGCAATCCATTGGATACCGCGACGTTTGGAGCGGGCTGTTTCTGGTGTGTCGAAGCCGTTTTTCAGCGGCTGAATGGCGTACAAAGCGTAACCTCCGGCTATTCCGGCGGACACGTCGACAATCCTACGTACCAACAAGTCTGTACAGGACAAACCGGCCATGCCGAAGTCTGCCAGATCGCGTACGATTCGAAACAGATCAGCTTTCTAGAATTACTCGAAGTGTTTTTCCAAACACACGATCCGACGACCCTGAATCAGCAGGGCGCCGACTACGGCACGCAATACCGCTCGGCCATTTTTTATCATAATGACGAGCAAAAAAAATTGGCCGAAAAAGTCAAAAACGAATTGAATGTCGCCGGAGCTTTTTCCGATCCGATCGTCACCGAAATTACGCCGTTCAAAAAATTCTACAAAGCGGAGGATTATCATCAGAATTATTTTAATGATAATGGCAAACAACCGTATTGTTCATTTGTGATCAAACCGAAATTGGAAAAATTCAAGAAGGTGTTTAAAGAGAAATTAAAAAAAAGATAATTAGCATCCAAAAGCGGAACAAAGTTTAGGCCTGCTGCGCAGACATATCCGGGATTTATTCATATTTGCGTGACCGGTGCGATTAAAATAAAAACCGGCATGACCGATCGGGACTCTGGTCATTGCCGGTTTACATTTTGTGCACTCTGAAGTTTTTTAATTTTTCTTTCCTGTGTTCGCACGAAGCCGAATTAATACACGAATCTTTGATTTGCAATCGTTCGACTGTGCGGCCTTCCGACAAAGATTTTACAATTTCTTCCACGTCTGCTTCTTTCACCCCGCCGTACCATATCGCCTCAGGATAAATGACGACCGTCGGTCCATGTTCGCACTGATCGAGGCATCCGGATTTATTCGCGCGAACGCTGTCTTTTAACCCGTATTGAGTCAGTGATTCTTTGAAAAGTTTGATCAACTGGCTTTTATTTTCCGGATTACAGCAACCGCGCGGATGGCCGCTTTCACGCGTATTCTGGCAGATGAAAATATGATGCTTGTATTTAGCCATCAGATCGCGCTCATTTTTTCAACCTGGCGGGAAATCATGCCGTACTTGATCGCTTCTCCGGTCGTGAACCAATAATCGCGGTTAGTATCTTCCTGAACTTGTTTGATCGGTTGGCCGGTTTCCTGCGCCAGAATTTCATTGAGTTGTTCGCGGAGGCGGATAATTTGACGCGCGCTGATTTCGATATCTTTGGTGCTGCCGCGTGCGCCGCCCAGAGGTTGATGAATCATAATGCGGGAATTAGGCAATGCCAATCGGTTTTCTTTTTTGGCGGCCACGAGGATAATCGCCGCCGCGCTGGCGGCCAATCCGCATACAATCGTTTTAACCGGCGCATCGATCAATTTGATCAGATCGTAAATAGCCAGTCCGTCATCGGCCACGCCGCCGGGAGAATTGATAAACATTTTGATTTCTTTTTTAGGATCTTGGGCGTTCAGGAAAAGCAATTGCGTAATAATCCGGCGCGTTACTTTCGGTTCGATCTGCTCGAAAAGAAGAATCGTCCGCGATTCAAGAAAATACTCCATCATCTTTTTGCTGAGCGGATCTTCTTTGGCGTCGTCTTTTTCGGTTTCCTCTTCGTCGTCGTGTAATTTCGGCAAAAGATCATCCTGCAGGTACGAATTCATAAAGGCTCCTTCTATGTGATACTTAAATTAAAACTACTATGAATGAATAATGTCGATAACGTCCCGAACGGCTTTATCGAGACCGACCAATAACGCTCGGGCGCAAATGCTGTGGCCGATATTGATTTCTTCAATCGCTTCGATGAGCATGATCGGACGAAGATTGCCGTAATGCAAACTTCCCGACGCGCTGACGCCGAGATTTAATTTCGATGCGGCCATAGCAATCGTTTTCAAAGTTTCTAATTCTTGTTCCATTTTGGAAAGACTGTCAGCGGTCGCATAACTTGCCGTGTGCAATTCAACGTAATCGACTCCGATTTTGACGGCGGCTTTGATCTGATCCACCGACGGCGCGATCAGGACATTGGTAACCGCGCCGCTTTGGCGCAGTTTATCGACGGCGGTCTGAATCGCGCCTTCCTGCCCGAGCAAATTGATGGGACCGGATTGATGGCCGGATTGAATCAACGTTACCATTTCCGGTCTTGCTTGAATGGCTTTGGTTATCATCGTTTCCGACATCGGTATGCGTAAATTGAAATGCGTGTGGACGCAATCGCGCAAAATTCGTAAATCACGTTCTTCGGCCGAAGATGGTTTTTCGGATGCCGTGTAAACTATTCCATCCGCACCGGCCATTTCAATCATTGTGATGGCGTGAATCGGATCCGGAGTCGTCTGATCGCCGAATTCACGCATGCGGACGATGGCGTCAATTTCAATTCCTAAACGTTTCAAGCGTCGTCTCCGTATTTAAAAATAACCGAAAAATGTCGTCAATTGTCTGCTGAAATTCAATAAAAATTCGTTTCTGTAGCCACGAATTTTTACGAATGAAACAAAATTTATTCAAAGAGTGGTGGAGAATCGCAATCGTGTTCTTCGGCCAAACGTTCGTTGATATACAGATAACGCTGATCCTCGGGCTTGATGATGAGCAAAGGCGTTCCTGAAGGTTTTCGTTCTTCCGAGGCAAAAAACTTCAAATAACGCGGATGGTTGTAATTCATCCATTTGATCCATCCGAAGACCGCTTCCTGGTTGTCAATTAAAAAAGCCGGACAACGAAAACCGACGTCGACGTGCGATTGCGAAACGGTTTTTTTTATAAAGCCGTTTCCACCGAGAATTTCGACAAACATCGCTGTACAATCCCTTTCATCGCACACCAGCGAATGGCGGAAACGTTTGACGATTTTTCCTTGGATAATTTCCTCAAACGCTTCACGAATTTCATTTTCAGACAACATGAATTAAATTTCAATCAGATCGATGGGCAATTGCATCAGATTTTCATAACCTTCCGGCGTGATCAAAATGTCATTTTCGATCCTTATCCCGAATTGATCCGGCAAATAAATGCCGGGTTCGATCGTTATGACATTGCCTTCCTCCAAAAGATTTTTGTCCGTTCTTCCAACGAGCGGCGCCTCATGAATTTCCAGTCCGATACCATGTCCCAGCGAATGCGTGAAATAATCTCCGTATCCTTGTTCTGTAATATGCGTTCGTGCGATGGCATCCAATTCCGCGGTTGCCAATCCCGGTTTAGCGGCCGCCATCGCCTTTTCAACGGCGGTTTTGACGATATTGTAAACACGGCGCTGCAAATCGGATGCGCGGCCAACGACCACGCATCGCGTCATATCGGCATGATAACCGTGGTACACCGCGCCGAAGTCTAACAACAATACGTCGCCCGTTCTGACTTTTGTGCCGCTCGGGCGCGCGTGCGGCAAAGCGCTTCGCGCACCGGTGGCAACGATGGTTTCAAACGATTCTTTTTCGCCGCCGAATTGCCGCATCAGCCAGCCGATACGTCCCGCTATCTCCAATTCCGTCATACCGGGCTTGATTTCCTTGATAATCGTTTCGAATGTTTTTTCAGTAATGGCAATCGCGCGTCGAAGATTTTCTATTTCTGAGTGGTCTTTAATTCGCGCAATCGTTTCAATAACATTTTGAGTGGGCAGAAATTGGCATGCGGGAAATTTTGCAACGAAATCTGCATGGGATTGAAAACTTACATGCGCGGATTCGAAACCGACGCGGCTGTTGTCCGGCAGAAATTTACACTCCGCTAATTTATCAAAAAGGTTTTGCCCAATGCTCGTGATGATGATTTCGGCGTGTTGAACTTCTTGTCTGGATTGTCCGATGTAGCGTCCGTCGGTAAGAAAATGAACGGAAGATTGTCCGACCAAGCACAGCCCGCTCGATCCGGTAAATCCGGTAAGATATTGAACGTGCGGAGGAAAAATGGTCATGAAATAGGAGAAGTTTAACTCCTCGAAACGAGCACGAAGTTTTTCAATCCGCGTGGAATAATTCATAGAAGGCAATTCAATTACATATTCAACAATCGTTCGACAAATTTTGTGTCGATATCGCCGCTGACAAAATTCGGATTGCGCATCATTTGTTTATGAAATGGAATGGTCGTTTTGATGCCTTCGATGATAAATTCATCCAACGCGCCGTACATTTTCTCGATAGCTTCCTGGCGCGTTTCGCCGTGAACGATCAATTTACCTATCATGGAATCGTACGTCGGCGGAATTTGGTATTCCGCATACGCGTGTGAATCGACGCGTACGCCAAAGCCGCTGGGCGTGTGGAACGCATGGATTTTACCGGCAGAAGGCCTGAACCCATGGTCCGGATCTTCCGCATTGATGCGGCATTCGATGGCATGCCCGCGCGGCTTCAACTCCGATTGTTTGAACGGCAATTTTTCGCCGGCTGCAACGCGAATTTGCCATTTGATCAAATCGATGCCGTACGCCATTTCCGTGACGCAATGTTCGACCTGGATACGTGTATTCATTTCCATGAAATAAAAATTTTTGTCCTTGTCCATTAAAAATTCGATCGTACCGACGCTTTCGTAATTGACGCTTTTGGCGCCGCGGACAGCCGCGCCGCCAATTTTTTCACGTAATTCCGCATCGACGGCGGGCGACGGGGATTCCTCGATCAATTTTTGCTGGCGTCGCTGCATCGAGCAGTCGCGTTCGCCGAGGTGAAAGACATTGCCGTGCTGATCGCCGATGAGTTGGATTTCAATATGACGCGGCTTTTCGATGAATTTTTCGATGTACACGTCGGGATTGCCGAACGCCGTTTGCGCTTCGGATCGCGCGGTGTTGAATGCGTTTTCGAATTCAGATTCGAGGCGCACGATGCGCATGCCGCGCCCGCCGCCGCCGGCCGTCGCTTTGATGATGACCGGCAATCCGATTTGATGCATCAGCTCTTTGGCTTCTTTCAAATCTTTGACAATGCCGTCGCTGCCCGGCACGACCGGCACGCCGGCTTTCATCATCGTTTCTTTGGCCACGGCTTTGTCGCCCATCGCCGCGATCATCGGAGAACGCGGGCCGATAAACTTAATGCCGACCGATTCGCAAATTTCGGCAAACTTGATATTTTCCGACAAAAAGCCGTAGCCGGGATGAATGCCTTCCGCGCCGGTGATTTCCGCCGCGCTCATGATCTGCGGAATGTTGAGATAACTTTTGGCGCTCGGCGCGGGGCCAATACAAATCGCCTCATCGGCAAATCTCACGTGCAGCGAGTTGGCGTCCACTTCCGAATAAACCGCCACCGTTTTGATGCCGAGTTCACGACAGGCACGAATGACGCGCAACGAAATTTCTCCGCGATTGGCAATGAGTATCTTCTTGAACATGTTTCCTTTCTAATTCACCGCTTCACGGCGATTAATCCGATTAATTTTTTTCAATAATTTTCTGAAGTTTTTCAACCAAAGCTTTCAATTCAAGATTTTCAGCTTTGAGTTTTTTGTTTTCATCGATCAAGGCATTGTTGTTGCCGGTTGCCACGCCGCCTTTTTTGAGTAAAGCTTCGTACGATTCGATCAATTTGATCCAGCTTTTGCTGTCGCCGATGTAACGGCTCTTTGGAAATTTTTTAATAAAATTTTCAAATTCCGTTCGCGCCGCCGTGTAATTCAATTTCGGATTTTCCGAACAGGTGTAGAGATACCCGAGCATGTACGCCGCTTTTTCGGCGTTGACCGATTGCGGAAATGAATCGATCAGGAAACGAAATGTCGCTTCGGACGAATCGAAATTTTTTAATTTAAAATGAGCGACGGCGGAGTCGTATAAAACTTCATCTGGAACGGCTGTTTCAATAGTCGCTTTTTCTTCCACCACCGGCGCGACGCTGAAACGCGGACTCGGCGTAATGCATCCGAAACACAGTAAAGGAAAAAAACCGAATTTTAAAAAAGTTTTCATAATTCTAACTCCGGCGGTCAATCCAGTAATTGCTGCCCGGTTTGGATTTGAGTAATTTTTTAACTTCACTAGCGATTTGTGCAATTTGTCCGACGCTTGTCAGCGTACGATTTTCATTGGACACGACCGCTATGGAAATCGACATCAGCGGAAATCGATCCATTTCGTCTTTACGGTTCTTGGTAATGATGTAACCGTTGCGGCGGTCGTCGTCGTCGTATAACGTCGGATAATATTGATCTAACTCCGTAACGATTTCTTTGCAGATATTTTCAATCGATTCATATCGCGACAGTACGAAAACAAAATCGTCGCCGCCGATATGTCCGACGAAATCGTCTTTTACGCCGAGACGCCCGACGATTTCAAGAATTGTTTCCGCCGTTTTTTTTAACGCTTCGTCGCCTTTGGCAAATCCGTATTTGTCATTGTACGCTTTGAAATTATCCAGATCGGCGTAACAGACGGCGAACGGAATTTTTTCTTCGAGATTCAATTCGATCCGGTGCACAATGTCGTCTTCGATGGCGTAATTGCCCGGTAATTTCGTCAGAGGGTTCGCGCCGATACTGTCTTTATACCGACGGATCAACGCCTCAAGTCGCACGACCAATTCCTGGTGGTCCACGTCTTTGGTGATGTAGTCGTCGGCGCCTGTACGCAGCGACTGCAATTTATCGGACAATTGATCGCTGGAACTGAACATCACGATCGGGACGTTGCGGGTCGACGGAACTTCTTTCAGCCGCTGCCGCACGACGTGGCCGTTGATGTCTGGCATATTGATATCCAAAAGCACGAGATCGGGACGGACGAGCGCAATCTGGTCGAGGCCCTTTTTACCGTTGTCCGCGGTGAATACTTCGAAGCCATGACGCTGCAGGATCGTTGTAAAAATAAAAATTTTGTCCTGTTCGTCGTCGATCAAAAGAATTTTTTCGCGCATGAGCTTTCCGGTACGGCCAAAATTGCCTGAAAAATTAAAAAAAACCGCTAAAATGTATGAAAATTAATCAAAAGCGACACAAAAATATCAAAACAAACGCCAAAAGTCAATTATTCTAATACAATGGCACACCGATAAC
>JABWBZ010000376.1 GCA_013359335.1 bacterium | reverse complement strand
ACCGTCAATAAATTGGACGTTGAAAAAGTGCAGGACGATATTTTGGCGCGTCTCGCAACGTTTACACGAAATTAAAAACACGAAAGCAGTGTATGAATCGCGTGTTGATCTTATTTGCAGCAAATTGTTTACTGGCGCTGCCGGTATTCGCTGGCACGGGCGAGGCCGGTTTTGCCTTTTTGAAAATCGGTATCGGTGGACGCGCGGCCGGCATGGGTGAAGCGACAGTGGCATCCGTTACCGATGCAACGGCGACGTACTGGAATCCGGCCATGCTGACCGTCACTCCGCTCAACAGCATCGTTTTTACGCACAACCGCTGGATCGAAGACGTCACGCATAATTTTTTTGCAGCTAAGTTTGCCAGCGGCCGACACGCTTTCGGAGTTCATTATATTTCCACCGGCGTCGACGGCATCGAACAACGGGAAATCCCTTCCGAAGAACCTACGGCTTTGTTTTCTTCTCATGATCTCGCCATCGGATTTTCATACGCTTATCAAATCAGTGAACGTTCATCCGCAGGGTTGACGACCAAATATATTTACGAACGGATTCAAAATTCCGTCCATGCCTGGGCTGTCGATGCCGGTTTCACGCATTGGGTGTCGCTCGGTGAGCGTAATTTGCGGCTTGCTTTGGTGATAGCCAATATCGGCGCCTCGGGCGATTTGAGCAGCCAATCAGTCATACTTCCGGCAACTATGCGGTTAGGCAGTCAGTATGAAATTCTGGTTAATTCGAAATACCAATGGAATGTTGCGATGGACATCGTTAAGCCGATCAAAGAAAGCTGGCGACTGAACGCCGGGACAGAATTCGGTTTTAACAGCATCACCTTTCTCAGAGCGGGATATCAATTTGGATATAAAACGCGGGGCGTGTCGGCAGGATTGGGCTTAAAAGCGTTCGATAAAATTCGAATCGATTACGGATTTACGTCATTCTCGCACGCGCTCGGCTCGGCGCACCGGATTTCAGCTTCATTTGAATTCTAAAACTTATTTCCGCTTGGCAAATTCCCCCAGCAGGCTGTTGGTTGCCCGTAAACGTTTGGCAAACGTAATACAAAACGCCCACAAAACTTTTCGTGCAAAATTATCGTCGTTCATAACAATCTTGATAAATTGGCTGTTCCGGACCTCGAGCAATCGGCTGTCTTCAATGGCAATAACGGTCGCGGAACGCGGTTCTCCGTCGAGCAGCGACATTTCACCAAAATAATCTCCGGCCGTTAACACCGCCACGTCTTCGATCTTGTCGCCGTCAACTTGTTTGGTAATCTTCACTTTGCCTTCGATAATGAGATAAAAGCAATCGCCCAGATCGCCTTCCTTGAAAATAATCTGGCCTTTTTCAAATTTTTTTCCGTTGGCAACTTTCAAAACCTTATTAATGTCGCGCGTTTCGAGGCCCTCGAAGATTTCAACGCTTTTAATAAGGTCTTCCAAAGATTTTTGTTTGGGATCAGCCATGCGATAAATTTAAAAATTTATTTTCTTTCTTCATAGTTCTTTTTCATGAATTCCTGATAAGCTTTTTGTTTTTCCTTGATCTTGCGCCACCACGATTCGTTTTTGACGTACCATTGGATGGCCTCGACGATAGCCTCATCGAAACGGTAGCGCGGCTTCCAGCCGATGTTGGCAATTTTGGAACAGTCGACGGAATAACGCCGGTCATGGCCAGGGCGGTCGGCGACTTTTTTGATCAACGACTCCGGTTTATTCAGCGTTTTCAAAATTCGTCTGGTAATGTCGACGTTGGTTTTTTCATTGCCGCCGCCGATGTTATACACTTCCCCTACCCGGCCGTGATGCAGCACAGCATCCACCGCTTCACAATGATCGATCACGTACAGCCAGTCGCGTACATTCATGCCGTCGCCATACAACGGCAATGAAATATTATCCATCGCATTCGTCACGAAGAGCGGGATTAATTTTTCCGGATATTGATAAGGGCCGTAGTTATTCGACGCGCGCGTGATCAAAGTCGGCGTTCCGTACGTCACATAATACGCCCGCACCATCATGTCGCCACCTGCTTTGCTGGAAGAATAAGGACTATTCGGCATCAAAGGATGATTTTCGGTAAACGAACCTTCATCAATGGAACCGTACACTTCGTCGGTAGAAATCTGTAAATAACGTTCGATTTTATACTTTTTAGCCGCCTCGAGCAATGTCATCGTACCCAAAACATCAGTCTTCACAAAACTTTCAGCTTCATGAATCGAACGATCAACGTGCGTTTCAGCGGCAAAATTAACGATTGCATCGACGTTGGAAACCAAATTATCGACAACTTCTTTGTCGCAAATATTGCCATGATAAAAAAAGAAACGCGGATTTCTTTCCAAATCGGCAAGATTTTCCCGATTAC